>JAGBWO010000136.1 GCA_017629765.1 Opitutales bacterium
AATTGTAGTAAGCGGCGAGTTCGCAATGATAAATTTTTGGGGGGAAGCGGACGAAAAAGTGTGCCAAAAGGCGGTTCGCAAAATGAAAGAGCTTGGAGTTTTCCACTTGGCGGCGTCGCGCTGGAATCAGCTTTCGCAGGGCGAAAGGCAGAAGGTTCAGATTGCGCGTTCTTTAATGGTAAATCCCACGGTTATGTTTTTGGACGAGCCTTGCACGGGTCTTGACCCCGTCGCGCGCGACAACTTTGTCGGCTTTATGGAAAAAATATCGGAGTCAAAGAAAATCCCCGCAATCGTTTTGGCGACGCACTATGTTGAGGAAATTCCGCCGTCGTTTACAAACGCAATGGTGATAAGAGACGGGGAAGTCCTTGCAAGCGGAGAAATAGGCGACGTTGTAAAAAGCTCCGTTTTAAGCGAGGCATACGGGGCAAAGTGCAAAGTAAGCCGCAGAAACGGCAGGTTTTCGCTTAAAATTTCTTAGGATACCAAGGCGCACGAAAAAAGCACGGCGAAGAAGTGGAACACTGTTCCCATCAATACAAATCCGTGCCAAATGGCGTGCGAAAAAGCCTTTTTCTTTTGAACATAAAAGGCGACGCCGACTGTGTACGAAAGCCCTCCGAGCGCAAGAAATACGATGCCGGAAAGGGGCATTACCATGACAAGCCTCCAAATTACGCCGATAATAAGCCAGCCCATTCCCATATAGAGGGCTATCGACCAAGCCTTTGTTCCGTTTGTGTCGGTGCAAAGCTTCATCGTTGTTCCAAGAATAGCCAGCCCCCAAATGATTCCGAAAATCGTCCATCCGAGAGCGCCTTTTATGTTTACGAACAAAAACGGCGTGTAAGAGCCGGCTATCAAATAGTATATTGAGATGTGGTCGAATTTTTTTAAGGCGCGCTTTCGGGCTTCGTTGCTTGCGGCGTGGTAGAGGGTTGACGCCGTGTATAGGAGTATTATCGACGCCCCGAAAATAGAAGTTCCCACAATAGCCCAAACGTCTTGGTAAATTGCGGAAAACGTTGCGAGAATCGCAACCGAAGCCACGCCGAAAGCAATTCCTGCGCCGTGTATTGACGCCGACCAAATTTCTTCCGCCCGCGAGTATGCGGATGCTGTTTTTTGAATGATGTTTGACATTTTTATTTTGCCTAAATTGTTTTTTCGGCTGTCTTAGTAAAGCAATCGGGCCGCCGAATCAATCAAATATGTTGACTTTAAGGAAAATTTTTAAATATATTTAAAAAAACAGTTTATTTGACATGGATATTTCAGACAACTCTTCAAAATCTTTAATTTTGGAAAAATTGCGGGGCAAACTTTCATCTTTCATTGTGCCTTGCTTCAACGAAGAGGATGCGCTGCCGCTGTTTTACCGCGAGTTTTTGCGCGTAATGGACGAAATGGGAAAGCCCGACTTCGAGCTTATTTTAATCGACGACGGCTCCCAAGATTCGACTTTTGAAGTTATTTGCGAGCTTGCAAAAGAGGATTCGCGCATACGCTATATATCGTTTTCGCGCAATTTTGGAAAAGAGGCGGCGATTTATGCGGGTCTTGAAAATGCAAAGGGCGATTTTGTCGCGATAATGGACGCGGACTTGCAGGATCCTCCGTCGCTTTTGCCGCAGATGTATGGGGCAATTTTGCTTGAAGACTGCGATTGCGCGGCAACAAGCAGGTCCGACAGGCGCGGCGAGGGCAAATTCCGCTCTTTTGTCTCGGACTTGTTTTACAAGGTTATAAACGGGCTTTCCGAAGTCAAACTTGTTGCGGGCGCGCGCGATTTCAGGCTGATGAAGCGCAATGTTGTCGATGCGATATTGTCTTTGCCTGAAAACAACCGCTTCACAAAGGGGATTTACGAGTGGGTGGGCTTTAAGACAAAGCGCATTGCTTTTGAAAACGTTCACCGTTGCGCGGGCAATACAAAATGGTCGCTTGCAAGGCTTTTCTTTTACGCTCTTGACGGCATTTTGGCTTTTTCGACGCTGCCGCTTGCGCTGGCAAGCCTTATCGGGCTTGCGTTTTGCATACTTTCGTCGATAGCCATAGTTTTTGTCGTTATTAGACAACTTATTTTCTGGAACTCGATAGAGGGATGGTCTTCTTTGGTTTGCATTATTTTGTTTTTGAGCGGATTGCAGCTTCTGTGTCTTGGCGTGATTGGGCAGTATCTTGCAAAATCATATTTGGAGACCAAGAGAAGACCCATATATATCGTCAAAAAACAAAACTTCTAACACTTCCAAACTTCATTTTTATCGGAAAAATTTGTACATATCCTAAAATATGCGCCGAATTTTTGGCGGATAACATAAAAAAACGGAAACTTTTTAAGTTTCCGTTTTTTTTGCAGCGCCTAAACTGTTTTGTGATGCAAAAATTTTTGAGTCAGCTCGCGGACGGCACTTGCGGTATCTTCGGGCTTTAAAACGTCGGAAACAGCGACAATTCTTTCGGCTCCCGCTTCCGCAACGCTTTCTATCGTTTTTAAATTTACCCCGCCAATGCAAAACCACGGGAGTTTGGGGCGCATCGCCCTGACTTCGCTTGCAAGCTCTAAGCCTACGGGAATTCTGCGCGGCTTTGTCTGAGTTTCTCACAGGGGACCGACAGCAAAGTAGTCAAGAACGTCGCTTAGGGCGTCGGCATTTTTCGCCTGTTCAATCGAGTGCGTGGAAAGCCCCAAAACTTTGTTTTTGCCGAGAAACTCCCGCGCCATTTCAGGCGGCATATCGTCCTGGCCAATGTGAAGTCCCGCAATGTCTATTTGCATCGCAAGCTCAATGTCGTCGTTGATTATAAAAATCGGGGCGTTTTCGGCGCGGAAAAGCGGCAGGATTTCTTCGGCGATTTTTGCGCGCTCCAAATGGGTTTCTTTTTTTGCGCGAAGCTGAATCAACCCGCACCCGCCTTCAATTAGCTGCCTACATTTCTCAACCATCATGTCTTTTGCGACATAACCCGTATCCAAAATGCCGTAAAAAACCGACTCCCTTAACTTTTGCTTTAAATCCATTTTAACCTTTTGAGTGTGTAATTTTAAAGAAGAAATATTGTCTTATTTTTCCTTTGATTCTTTCAAGTATAAAATCAGTTAAAGAAGTCGGCAGCGTCGGCTTTTGAGATTTGCGACATATTGACGTATCGGGAGCGGAGAAGGGATAGGTCGCGGTGTCCCATATTCAGCTGGAGGCGCGGGAGGTCGGAGTATCTTTTCGCAAAGTAGCTTGCGTAGGTATGTCGAAGAACGTCCTGAACCCACAAGCCTTTGAATCCGGACTTATCTCTAATCTGCTTCCACTTCTTCGACCAGTTTCTTGGCGACAAG
>JAGBWO010000137.1 GCA_017629765.1 Opitutales bacterium
ATTCGAAGAGGGAAATATTGGGTTCAAAAGCGTTTGGGATGAAAGAGGAGGCATTATACGCAAATTTGTGGTATTCAACAAAATTCCCGACAAGAAGTTCCTCTACGAACTCTTCAAAAACCCCGACGACGTGCAAAGATACAACAAAGAAATCCACCTCCTAGCGAATCATAACGAATTTTTGTAGAATTGATTAAAACAAAAAATTAAACCCCAACAAAAGGAATAGAAATGAAAAATTTTAAACATTATTTAGTTGTCGCTATACTTTCTCTGCCATATTTTATTTTGGCGCAGGAAAACAATTTTGCCGACCTTGCAAAATCGTTTAAAAATCCATTGGAAGGGAAAACTTTTTTGCTTTCCAATAGCCGAATATTTCCGGAAGAAGTTGCAGCATCTATAAGAAAAGACTACCCCCATCGGGAGCTGCCAAATCCTCTAAAATTCGATTCTATATTTTCATATAAAAATGGAAATATCCATCAAAGGGGAGTCATTAAACATGAAGATGGAAGAGACAATATAATGGATTTATTTTTAAAAGACGGAACAATATATCGAATTGATTCACTATCACCTAAAACGATAAATATATTTGATAGAGATTTTTTTATGGACGAACTTTGCGATTATATTGAGCTTTTTAACAAAGTAAAAAATGTGCTTTCAAACAAGTCCCTCGAAATAAAAAAATCAAAAGATTCATATATACTCTCTTGGAGTGAAGAATCAAAACGGCATCTGCTGACATTGGACTCAACAACCCTATTTCCGTCTTTTTACGAAAAAAGAAAGGAAGACGGAACCAAAATAGTAAGTTATGATATTTCTACAAAGGATTCCAAAATAAAAATCATAAGAACTTTGTATGGATTGGAAAACAGCATATTTTCTACAAATGACATAACTATTTCAGAAAGCGATTCCGTAAAAATGAACCCTGAAATTACGGAAAAAGATATTGGTTTTAGAGATGTTAGAGATGAAAGAGGCGGTACTACGCGCAAATTTGTGGTATTCAACAAAATTCCCGACAAGAAGTTCCTCGACGAACTCTTCAAAAACCCCGACGACGTGCAAAGATACAACACAGAAATCCACCGCCTCGCGCATCCTAACGAATTTTTGGAGAATTGATTAATTGCATAATCCAATGGCGATTTCTTTTAGAGCAACGAAATTAAACATTATGCGCAAATGCTGTTTGGCATTCGTCTTGGCGGCAGTCGCATTTAGTTCGGCATACGCAAATATTTCTTTTGAATACACTTCGCTAAAAGAAAACGCATCCCCGCTTGAAAATGAATTCTGCTTTCATTTCCCTTTTGAAAACAATTCAAAAGACCCAATTGAAATCAAAAAAATTTCGCCATCATGCTCATGCGTTTTGTATGAAATGAAAAAGAAAGTTTATCTTCCCGGAGAGAAAGGCATCCTCTTCGGAAAGATGGATATAGCGGGTAAAAGCGGAAATTTGAAACAATCCGTGATTATCGAAACAAACTCCAGAAAATCCCCCGCCACAAAGCTTGAAATAAATCTTTACGTTCCGCCCATCGCAAGCATCAAGCCGACCCTTCTCTTTTGGGCTGTGGGCGAAAATGCCGCCCCGAAATCCTCCTTCGTCCGCTTGAACCCTGATTTTGCCAAATCAATATCCGATGTTTCAATAGACGGCAATGAATTCCGCGCGGGCTTAATCCAAGACGCAAACGACAAGTTTAAATTTGAAATAAGCGTGGCTCCGCAAGCCACAAACAGTCCGTTGCGAAGGCTTGTTTCCATTAAAGCGCGGGCATCGGACGGAACGCTAAAGAAATATTTTATACATGCTATTGTAAAATGACCAAACAACACAGCAACCTTATGAAGCTTCTCGTTGCGCATTGCCTTGTGCTGCTTTTTTTCAGTTGCCGTCTTTGGGGGGAGCAGAACACCATCCCGGATTCGGAGCGCATTTTCATTTTCGAGCATCCGACAAACCTGCGCGAACCCGGCGCGAAAAAAGTTCGCGGCAAGGATGAAAAAAGAGCAAATGGCGGCAATCTCGTATTTGTCGCAAGGATGCCAAAATCTTGGAATCCGAAATCCGACAAGGAAGCCCGCTCGTCGGGGAAACCGTCGGCAAGGGGAATTATCGCCTTTTCTTCGCACGATACAAAAGAGGAAATAATAAGAGAAATGACAAAAAAAGCGGGATATCAATATTTGATTGATCTTGCCGACAAATACAATTTGGCTGTCGTTTCATGGTCTTACATCGGAGGATACGACAATGAAAAAAACTACGACGAAATTGAAAAAAACGAATTTGCCAAAAATTCAAAACGCTTCGATGCAATCGCAAACGAATGGGAAAAAGGCTACCGCCGCTTTTTATCGCTTTACAACCTGCCAAAAAAGGACGCAATGCTTTACGGAGTGAGCGCCGGAGCCCAAGTAGCGCATAGAATAGCCATGAGAAAGCCGCAATATTTTTCCGGAATATTCATCCATGTAAATTCGAGCTACGACGCGCCCGCAAAAGAAGCGTCAAAACTTTTGTGGTGCGTCTCTACGGGAGAGTATGAATACGGATATTCGTCCGCGGAACGCTTTTACAAAAAAGCGCTTGATTTGGGCTATTGCGCAATATTCAAGCCGTTTGAAAATACGGGGCATTTCGTGACAGACGATGTAAAAGAACTATGCGCCGCATTTTTTGAATACCTAATAACCTTCATTGCCGATTATACAAACCCCGACTGGAAAGAGCCGCCCGTTGACAAATATTATTTGATGAAGTATCCCGCCTATATAGGCGACTACCAAAACCAAATAGCCTATCCGTTTGAGGCGGCTGAACGGAAAATTCCGGAGAGAAAATACATGGTTTCTATGCCGACAAAAAAAATAGCGCAGGCGTGGGGCGAGATAATCGAAGAGTAGCGCCCTGAAAAAAATGCCGACGCAATTATTTGCAATAACTATATTTAGTCCGTAAAATCATCTCGGCATATTTTTATAGAGCAGATCCCCAAGCTCTTTCGGGCTTGTTTCTTCAAGCTCCTTTCCCTTGCGCTTCAAGTCCTCGAAAGTCTTCATTACAGTTTCGGTCATCTTGTCGTGGGTTTCCTCCGTGCCTCCGACAATTGAAAATTTTTCCGCTTGGGTTATGCGCTTTTCCCCGTCGGAATCAAGCCCCAAACCGATTAAATGAGCGCGTTTTTTGCGAGCCATAAAATTACTCCTCCCCCTCCGAAGTTTCGGCTTCCGCCACTTCGCCTTCCCAGTCGTCTAAACCAGCTTCGCGGGAATTTTCCGATATCGCGTTTTGTTCGGCTGCGGCGCGTTCCGGAAGTTTCTTTAAATATATTTCCCCGAAAGCGTCGCCCTGCGAAATGTCGAGCCTGCGCAGCCGCGCAAGCTCCAAAACCGCCAAGAAAGTCGCGACCAAAAGGGATATCGTGGTTTTGCCCTTTTCAAACAGCTTTGAAAAGCAAAACTCTTCGCCCTCCAAATTCAAAATGAACTCCATTCTGTCCGCGACCGACACCTGCTCTCCGACAATTTCGCCTTCCACC
>JAGBWO010000016.1 GCA_017629765.1 Opitutales bacterium
CACTCCCTGCGGAGACGCCTCGGCGTAGATAAATGAATGCTATGGCGCAAAGAAACGCCTTTGCGCCGAAACAGAATTCGGCTTACAGCTTCCCGACGCAAACTTTAAAAACAAAAAAATCATGAAGAAATTTCTATTGCCAATAGCTTTCGCCGCAATATGCGCGTCGTTAAACGCGCAAGAAACCGTAGCCTGCCTCGGCAAAATCGCGGCGTCGGAAACCATCGCCCGATTTGCAGCGCCTTCGCCGATGGGCTCCACTCCCATAGTTGAGCAAATCTTCGTAAAAAAAGGCGACGAAGTTTCAAAAGGGCAGAAAATCGCGATTTTAAAGGGAAGCGCGAAAGCGGAGGCGGCGCTCGAAAAATCAAAGGCAAACCTAACCGCCCTGAAATCCTCCTGCCAAATTTCAATAGAGGAAATTAAAAACCAAATAGAAGAGCTTGCGGGAACTTACGAACAAAACATAGACGTATTGAAAAAAGACCCGCCGCGCGTCGAACGCGAAAAAATAAACTACGAGCAAAAGGCGATTCTGCGCAAGCTAAACCAGTCGAAAAATATGCTCGAACTCGTCAAAGCAGACGCGAAAAATAAAATCGCCCTTGCCGAAATTTCAGTAAAGGAAGCGCAAGCGGTTCTCGACGAATTCATTTTGGCAAGCCCCATTTCAGGCAAAATCGTGGAAATAAACTCAAAGCTCGGCGAAGTAGTGGGAGAAGGCGGAATTTGCGAAATTTCCGACACATCCTCAATGTTCGTCGAAGCCGAAGTCTATGTTAGCGACATCTCGAAAGTGAAAATCGGAGACGAATGCGAATGCCTCCCCGAAGCGTTGGGAAACGACGTTTTAAAAGGCAGGGTTTCCGAAATATCGCCATATGTCAAAAGCAACCGCCTTTTCAGCCAGGACCCCGCAGAATTTACCGACCGCAAAGTAATTTTCGTAAAAATCAAGCTGGATAACCCCGAAAGAGTGAAGAACTTGATTGGCTCGCTGGTCCGCGTCAAGATTTCCGTAAAGTAATGGGGATTCTAAAAAAGGCATACGAGCGCATTATTCCGCTTGGTATTCCCCTCTCCTGGCTGCAGCTTACGGGAGAGAAAAAGCGTTTTTACGTCGCTCTTGCGGGCATTACTTTTGCGGTTGCGATGATGCTTTTTCAAATGGGGCTTCGAGCCGCGCTCTTTAAGCAGGTAATCGCCCCCATCGCCCTTCTAAATGCAGACTTTCGTTAAGGTGTTGAACGAAAGTAGATTTTCCGCTGCCCGTCTGTCCGATTATGCCGTAAAATTCGCCTTCGTTTACGGTAAGAGAAACACCGTCAAGCGCACGCACCGAAAGGGCTTTGCTGCCTTCGCTATACACGTAGTTTAAATTTTTTACAACGATTTGCATAACTCCTCCGCAAGCCTTTTTTCAGTAAGTATATCGGTGGGAATAGCAATGCCTTTTTCTTTAAGACGCTCGGCAATAACCGCCGATAACGGCAACTCTAACCCCATACTTTTTATTTGCTCTTTCTGTGCGAAAATTTCTCTCGGCGTACCCGAAAGCGCAATGCTGCCGTCGTTTACGACAAGCACCCTGTCCGCATCGACAACTTCGTCCATATAATGCGTGATTGTAATTACCGTCACGCCCTGTTCTTTATTGAGTTTTCTTACGACTTC
>JAGBWO010000138.1 GCA_017629765.1 Opitutales bacterium
ATAATAGAAAAGAAAAATTTTGAAAGTCTGCAGGAATACTGCCAAAAATTTGAAGAAGTCCCGCTCCGAATAACGGTGTTTTCAAAAAGCGGAAAAGCCATAGGCGAATCGCAGACCGACGACGACAGCTTGGGCGACCATTCCGACCGCCCGGAATTCAAAGACGCGCTCATCGGCAACAAGGAAACGGTTGTAAGGTACAGCGCAACGCTGAATATGGAGATGATTTACTATTCTATGGCGTTTTCCGCAGGCAAAGAAGAATACGTCCTGCGGCTTTCAATCTCCACCAACAGCATGTCGAATTTCATTTCGCATTCCCAAAGAAACATATTTTTCGCGATGATTTTCGGGGCGGTTCTTTCGCTCGCGTCAATGAGCTATTCCTATTTGAAAGTCAGAATACCCTTTGACCATTTCAAAAAAAGCGCGATTGAAATCGCAGGCGGAAATCTCGACGCCGAAATATACGTCCCGCAGTCGGGCATACTTACCGAGCTTGCGTCTGCCGTAAGCGCGATGTCAAAACGCTTGAAGCAAACCATCAAAACGCTGACAAGGGAGCGCAACGAGCGCGACATAATTTTCAACGCAATGAGCGAGGCGATTTTGGTTGTCGCGCCCGACGGCAGATTCTCTTCGTGGAACAAGCCCGCATCCCAAATTTTCGGATTTCCGCAAAACTCCAAAAACGCCCGCCTTGCGAACTGCTCGTCGGAGGAGCTTATAAACTACGCAAACGACGCATTTAAAAACTCGCAGGCGCCGGAACGCGAAATAACCTGCGTTCGGCCCGGCAAAAAATTCACGCTGCTTCTGCGCGGGGCATTTCTTGAAAACGGCGGCTCGAAAAATCTTTTGATTTCAATTACCGATTTGACCAACCTGCGCAAGCTCGAATCTTTCAGAAGCGAATTTGTCGCAAATGTTTCCCATGAAATAAAAACCCCGCTGACGGGAATTTTATCGGCGGCGGAGCTTCTGGAGCAGACAGCGTCGTCTCCTGAAACTTCAAAGTGCGCGGGAATACTTAAAACTCAGTCCGAAAGGCTTAATTCGCTTGTGGACGACATATTAAGTTTATCCTCCCTTGAAAACGCCTCCCCGTCAAGATACGGCAGCTTCAAAAGCGAAAATCTTGCGGATATCATAAGGGAATCGATTGCGGTTTGCGGGGAGAAAGCCGCCCGAAAGGAAGTGTCGCTCAATTTGAAGGAGTGCCAAGACATAGAAATGAAATGCGACAGAAAGCTTTTGGAGCAGGCCATTACCAACCTGATTTTTAACGCAATAAAATACAGCAAAAGCAAAGACGTCGACATTTCCCTTTCCCTGTCGAAAAACAACGCGAAAATAACGGTTAAAGACTACGGCATAGGCATTGCCAAAGAACATGCGGAAAGAATTTTCGAGCGTTTCTACCGCGTCGACAAAAACAGGAGCAGGGAACTTGGAGGCACGGGGCTGGGTCTTGCGATAGTAAAGCATATCGCCCTGCTGCACGGCGGCGACGCCTCTTTAAAAAGCGAACCCGGCAAAGGCTCGGAATTCGCGATTTCAATTCCGGCAATCTGAAAAACGCCCAAAAAAAGCGCGGATTTTCCGCGCTTTTTTTGATTTTATCACAACTCGTTTTTGATAAGCGCGCCGCAGTCGTTTTGCAGCTGCTCAAAAGCGTCCAAGAGATAAGTTGCCGACGGAAAAACATCATCGAGCTTCTTGTTCTTCATCGATATGATTTCGTAACCAATCAAATTCTTTACGTCTTTCAAGAATTCAATTTTTGCCTCTTTGTAAGCCACGGAAGACCCCTTGTTCTTGCTTCGGAACAAAGTTATTATTTTGTTCAAATCCCGATAATTTGAACTGCGCGAATAAGAGTTTTGGTGAATTGCGTTCGCTAAACATGTATATTTTTGCTTAAAATCCTTTAAGTTGGTCGAAAGCTCGATAAGCTTGTCGGTTTTTATCTGGGTCCAATCTTTTATATTGTCTATTCTATATCCGAAATCGCGCGAGCCAAGCATTCTGTTTTCTTCGGGATTTTTGCCCAACTTCTTTCCTTTTTCAAAATATGAAAATTCAATCGAGTGCGACAAAACCCCAACAATGTTCTTTGTCTTGCGTGAATAAATCGGACTTCCGCTATGCCCTTTTTGCGCATTGCAATTATGCTCTACAATATCAGGGCCAACGGCAACGACTTCGCCCATGATATGCACCAAAGTTCCGCCGCCCATACTGTTTCCGCAAATTACAAGCTTGTCGAAAACCGACAAATTCTTGGAGATGTCCTCTTCTATCGGCAGGGCTATGCACCCTTCGGGAATGGAGCTTACGGGAAGGATAAAGACGTCCTTTCCCTTTGAGAAAAAGCCCGTTTTGGGCATTTTGATTTCAACGCCGTTGAAAGTCCTGAAATTAACTTCGCTTTCGGACTGCATGACGTGCATGTTGGTTACTATAAAGTTGCGGTTTTTTATGTTTGCAAAAAATGCCGTGGCTGATGAATCCTTGGAAGTGGCAACCAATATCGCATTTATCGCATCATACTCTTTTCCGTTGATTTCAACAGGCATTCTGACGTCCTTATTGGGCGAAGGCTTCGCCCCATTTGAGCGCTCTTTACTCGAGTATTTTTCTCCGCCTACCTCTTCAATTTTCAATTCAATTCTTTTTATTGCGGCGTTATACACCGAAAGCCTGCGCTTCAAAGAGGATATGAGCTTGTCTTTTTCGTATTCGGACAACTCGGAAGGCTCGATATCCAAAAACGGCAAATCGTAAAAAGCGGCCTTGCGTATATAGCCCGCGTCAAAATAGTCTTTTGAATCCTCCTCCGCGTAATCGGAAGTCCGGCGCGGCTTTCGCGGAGAAGCTTCGGCGGAACCTTCGTCTTTGGAGCTTGGAGACTCGCCCCCCGCCGTTTCGCCTGCGGAGTCTGCGCCAACCCCGCGGGAGGGAGTATCGGAAGAGGGGTCGTCTATATGCGCAAAATCTCCATTGTTTAAACCGGAATCCCCTTTGTCTTGGGCTGAAGAATAGCCAAGCGCCGAAAATAAAAAAAACGCCAAAACAAAAATTTTTACATTAAATAAAGTTCCCATAATTGCCAAACGATTCCAAATTTTGATAAAACCCGAATATGAAAATTTTTCAAGATAAAAAATCCGGCTAATCCCAATACAAACAAACACCGAAACACAAATTTCGGAGTTTTCGCAAATTTTGATTTTATCTTAGAACCAGTTAAACATTCCCGAAGTCTTGGGATACGCAATGCCGTGGTTCGAGGAAATATTGGTGTAGTTTGTAAACGAAGTGCGTATTTTGGAGAAAACTTCGTCAAGCTGCTTTTCAAACTGCGGCCACTTGGCTTTCAAGTCGATTATCGCCTGCGTGGGACTTGACTGGTATGTGCCAAGAAAACTCTTTATGTCCGACTTTGCCTTTTCAAGGTCGACCGCATACATTTGCTTTTCGATGGCGGCAAAATCTTTCCAAGCGTCCACGTTTTTCTTGTAGGCGTCCTGAAACTTGTTAGGGCAGGCGTCCAAATTCAACGTTTCCGCGGCAGTGGAAAGCTGCGCGATGGAGGAACAATTTGTCGGAAGGCTTGAATCGACTTTCAGCACTTTGTCAATGGCGACTTGCTCAGTTGTTTGGGGAACGCTCGAGCATCCGCCCAAAGCCAATGCCGCAACAGATAATAGCAATATTATTTTTTTCATATTTTCCTTTCAAAAATCCTTTTTTATTTTGTACGAATAATATCGGCCGCTTTTTTTATTTTTCAATCTTTTTTTAACTAAGAGCTAAATTCGCGTATTGGTCGAGCGCAGCCCCACGGCGATTTCCGGAATTATGCCCTTTTCAACATAAATTTTGCGCGTATGCACTCTGATTATCGGGCGCATTTTTATAAAGACAAGCCCTGTCGCAACGCATATAATCCCGCCAACAACCATAACCCCGCCAAGCCCGACATGCTTGCCAAGCCATCCGTAAACAAGGCTCCCCGCAGGAGGAATTCCGAAAAGGCACATCGTGAAAATGCTCATTATTCTTCCCCTTTTGTCTTCGTCGACAATGGTTTGCAAAAGAGTGTTGCACGACGCCCCCACCGCTATCATCCCGAAGCCGAGCGGGACGCAAAGCAGCCCCACAAGCCAAATTTCGCGCGAAAAAGCCATAATAAATTCAGCCGCCCCGAACAAAATGCAAGAAAGCATCACAACCTTGCCCAAACCCAGAACGCTTTTGCGGGCGGCAAGATAAACCGCGCAACCAATCGCGCCGATACCGACACAGGACATCAATACGCCGAGAATGGAACTGTCCCTTAGCAAGACATCCTTTACAAACGCGGGAAATACCATAATAAAAGGAACGCCGAAAAAACTGAATGCTGCAAGCAGCAGGACAATGCTTCTAAGAGGCACGGATTTCCACATGTAAACAAAGCCGTCGACAATCTGCCCAAGCGGATTTTTGCCCGTCTTTTCAAGATTTAACGGCTTTGTCTTTATTAAAAACAGCGCTATTAAAACAGCCACGAACGCCGCCGCATTTACCAAAAAGCAAACGCCCTCCCCGAATGCCCCAATCAAAAATCCGCCTATGGGAGGTCCAATCAGCCGCGTGGCATTTATCGCTATCGAATTCAAGGCAATGGCGTTTCCGAGATTTTGCGCCGGCACAAGGCGGGAATAAAAAGACTGCCTTGCGGGCGCGTCGAAAGCGCACACTATGCCGAAAAACAGGCTAAGAGACATTATAATCGGGATTGTTATCGCCCCCGAAAGAGTGAGAATGGCAAGAGCAAAAGTTTGCAGCATCACCAAAGTCTGCGTGCAAATAAGTATCTTGCGCCGGTCGAACATATCGCAGACAAGCCCCGAAAAAGGTGTAAGAAAGAGGGTGGGAATTTGCGCCAAAAACACAACCGTCGTAAATGAAACCAAATCTCCCTTGGGGCTAAGCCTAAGCACGAGCCAGCTCATTGCAATCTGTTGAATCCAAAATCCCGAAAGCGAAAACAGCTGGCCTATAAAATAAATAAAAAAATACTTGGAGCGCAGCGACTTCACGATTTCGGGGAAGACGCCGAAATTGTCGGGTATAAGCTCGCGCGGACTGCGCTCCCTGTCAAAGCCCGATGAGGGCGTGGGATTGGGCAAGACTTCGCCCGAAGTGCATTTTTTCAAGTAGGTCTCGCCGCCGTTTTCCGCCATTTGATTTTACATTTTGTTTTTTATGAATTGAAAGCATTTAAGCATCCGAAAAATATTTCTTCAAGAAAAACATCGGCATGCGCCCCATTGTTTTAAAATATGGTTGCAAAAGGGGCTTTTTTTATCTTTGATTTCACTTTATATGAATAAAATTAAAAGACCGGTTGTTTTGGTAATTCGCGACGGCTGGGGAGAAAACCACGACCCAAGCCTCGATAAATTCAACGCGATAAAACGCGCAAATATACCCTTTTGCAGAAGCCTTTCGGCAAACTGGCCCCGCACGGAAATAGCCGCATGCGGCTTGGAAGTCGGACTTCCCGAAGGAATTATGGGCAATTCCGAAGTCGGGCACCAAAATATCGGCGCCGGCAGAATAGTCGACCAGGAAATAGTCAGAATCGACAAAGGATTTTCAACAGGCTCGGTCTTGGAAAGCCCCGTGTTAAAAAGCGTTTTTGAAAGGCTCGACAACGGCGGAGCGCTCCACCTTTTCGGTCTTTGCTCCGACGCCGGCGTGCATTCGATGCTCCGCCATCTTTATTCGCTTCTTAAAATCTGCGCAGACAAAAAATATTCAAAGGTTTACCTGCACGCCTTCACAGACGGCAGAGACACTCCGCCTACAAGCGGCTTGGGCTTCATAAAGCAGGTTCAGGCTGAAATGGACAAGTTGGGCACAGGCAAAATAGCCTCCGTAATAGGCAGATTTTGGGCGATGGACAGGGACGAACGCTGGGACAGAGTGCAGAAAGCCTACGACTGCCTCGTCGGCAAATCGGCAAAATCCGTAAAAAATGCGGAAGAGGCGTTCACTTCATACTATGAAAATCCGGCATCGGAAAATATGACAGGCGACGAATTCATCCCCCCCACTTGGATTGAGGAAAACGGCGAGCCTGTCGGCAGAATCAAAGACGGAGACGCAGTTATATTCTTCAACTTCCGCGGAGACCGCCCGCGCGAAATGACGCGCGCATTCATCGAAGACAACTTTGCGGGCTTTGACAGAGGCAAAAAACTCGACGTCTATTTTGCGACGATGACAGAATACAAAGTCGGGCTTTGCCCCAACATACTCTTCCCCAAGCCCCCGAAAATGAAAAACATCTTGGGAGAATATATTTCAAATCTTGGGCTTGCCCAGCTCCGCTGCGCAGAAACCGAAAAATTCGCGCATGTTACATTCTTCAACGACTACCGCGAAGAGCCGTTCAAAGGCGAAGACCGCATTTTGATAGAATCTCCGCGCGATGTCACCACATACGACCAAAAGCCCGAAATGAGCGAGCCGAAGGTTGCAAAGGCGGCGGCCGACGCAATACGCTCCAACAAATACGCGCTCGTAATCGTAAACTTTGCAAACCCCGATATGGTCGGACATACTGGCAACGAAGAAGCCGCTATCAAGGCATGCGAAGCGGTCGATAACGGAGTGAAGGAAATCGCCGAAGCGGTCGACGCTGTAAAGGGCGCAATGCTTGTCACCGCCGACCACGGAAACTCCGACCAAATGTACGAGCCGAATGCAAACACCGCCCATACCCGCCACACGCTAAACCCCGTCGAAGTCGTGGTTTATGGAGACGGAATGAAGGGATTGAAACTGCGCGAAGGCGGATGCTTGGGCGACATAGCGCCAACCCTGCTTGAAATGCTCGGCTTTAAAAAGCCGCAAGAAATGACAGGCGAATCCCTGATTTCAAAATAGGCAAAAATAAAAGCTTATTTTAGCGTCGGGCTTGACAAATTTTGTTAAGCCCGACATTTTATTTATTCAATGAAGTATGATGCGGAAATTACAGAAATAAAACGCCTTTCCACAGACGTTGAAGATTTCTGCGCCCGAAATTCATTAAACAAAGACGTCGAATTCGCCCTAAATCTGGTTTTGGAAGAAATTTTCGCAAACATCTGCCTGCACGGCTACAACGGAAAGGGCGGAAAAGTCGACGTTGAAATGTCAAAATCAGGCGGCGTAATAAGAATTGAAATTTCCGACGGGGCTCCCGAATTCAATCCGCTCTCCCAAGCACCCGCCCCGGACCTGATTTCCGGCATAGAAGAGAGGGAAATCGGGGGGCTCGGAGTGCATTTCATAAAAAACTTCACCGACGAGGTGTCGTACAAAAGGCTTTCCGGCAAGAACGTCCTAACCATTTTAAAAAACATACCGCAAATGCTTGAAGTCAAAAATCTGAAAATCAAATTTAATTCAGGCGGCAGCTCCTTTGAGGCGGTAAAGGGAATAAGTTTTCGGGTGGATAAAGGCGAAAGCGTCGCAATTGTAGGCGAAAGCGGTTCGGGCAAGACAGTTTCGGCAATGTCAATCACGCGGCTTTTGCCGCCAAAGCCGGCATGCGAAATCGAAGGGGAAATATTCTGGGAAAACCAAAACGTGCTGAAACTCGGCGCAAAGGAGCTGCAAAAGATAAGGGGGGCGAAAATTTCCTACATATTTCAGGAGCCGTCCGCCTCTTTAAATCCCGTTTTTTCGGTGGGGTACCAAATTGCGGAAGCGGTAAAACTTCATTTTCCGGGCGTTAAAAACGTAAAGGGAGAAGTTGTAAAAGCCCTAAAAGAAGTCGGCATAAGAAACGCGGAAGAACGCTATAACGCCTATCCGCACGAGCTTTCGGGAGGAATGCAGCAGCGCGTCATGATTGCAATGGCGCTCGCCTGCCGACCCGACTTGCTAATCGCAGACGAACCCACGACCGCGCTTGACGTCACAATCCAAAAACAAATTATAGACCTTTTAAAGGATGTGCGGAAAAAGCGGAATATGGCGCTGATGCTGATAACCCACAACTTCGGCATAATTTCGGGGCTGTGCGACAGGGTGATTGTGATGTTCAGGGGCAGAATAGTCGAGGAAGGCTCGACATCCCAAATACTGAAAAACCCCAAGCATCCGTACACAAAGGCGCTGATTTCCTGCATTCCGCACTTGGGGCAAAAATCGCGGAAACTTAATTCGATAGACTACTCCCAGATTGAGGCCGAGCAATGAAAAAAAATTCGCCTATAATAAAAGTTGAAAACCTCAATGTGCGCTTCGACTTGGGCGGAGGGCTTTTCTCGCGCAAAAAAGGCGAAGTGAAAGCTGTGGACGACGCAAGTTTTGAAATCGGGCGCGGAGAGATTTTGGGGCTTGTGGGGGAAAGCGGCTCCGGCAAAACAACGACGGGCAGGGCTATTATCCGTCTTGCCCCCATAGCAAGCGGAAAGATTTTCTTTGGCGGAAACGAGCTTACGGGGCTTTCAAACCGCCAATTTATGCCCTATCGAAAGAAAATCCAAATGATTTTCCAAGATCCTTTCAATTCTCTCGACCCGAAAATGACGGTGGGAGAAACAATCGCGGAACCTCTCGACATACATTTTTCCCTTTCAAGAAAAGAAAAGGAAATGCGCATAAAAAGCCTGCTTGAAAGAGTCGGCTTAAACCCCGATTTTTCAAGCCGCTACCCGCACGAATTTTCGGGCGGACAGAGGCAGCGCATAGGCATTGCGCGCGCCCTTGCGGTCGAACCCGAATTTATCATCTGCGACGAACCCGTTAGCGCGCTCGACGTTTCGGTTCAGGCGCAAATTGTAAACCTGCTGGAAGACCTGCGAAGGGAGCTTAACATAGCAATGCTTTTCATAGCCCACGATTTGGCGGTAGTCGAACACATAAGCGACAGAATAATCGTAATGACAAACGGCAAAATCGTGGAAGAGGGAGAAGCTGAGGAGCTTTGCAGAAACCCCAAGCACCCCTACACGAAAAAGCTCATTGCCGCAATTCCGTCTTTTCTATGAAGAACTTTTTCAAAGTCGCGCTCGCTGCTTTTTTTTGCATTTCTGTTTTTGCCTGCGCAAAGCGCGAAACGCCCGCAGACGCAGGCGCAAAAAACGGAACGCTTTTAATCGGCAACTCCGCAGACCCCGCCACCCTCGACCCGACGCTTACGACAGGCTTAAACGAATTCAAAATTCTATGCGCGCTCTTTGAAGGGCTTGTTTCCGCCGACTCAAAAACCCTTGAAATCCAGCCCGCCGCCGCCGAAAGCTGGAGCTTTGACGGCTCTTCATACACTTTTAAAATCCGCGAAGACGCCAAATGGTCGGACGGCGAAAAACTGAAAGCTTCGGATTTTGTATTTGCTTTCAAACGGATTTTAAACCCGAAAATCGGGGCGGAATACGCCCATTTTCTCTTCCCGATAAAAAACGCCAAAAGCTTCTTTGAGGGCAAAACAAAAGATTTGGGAGCAAAAGCGGTCGGCAAAGACACTCTTAAAATCGAGCTCGAAAGCCCCTGCCCGCATTTCTTAAATCTGCTTTACCACAACGCGTTCTTCCCCCTGCCCGAGCACGTCCTGAAAAAATTCGGGGCGGAAGACAGGCGTGAAGGCTCATGGGTGCGTCCCGAAAACATTGTGTCAAACGGGCCTTTCACTCTCAAAAAATGGAGCGTAAACGGCAAAGTCAGGGCGGAAAAAAACCCGCTTTATTGGGACGCTGAAAACGTGCTTTTAAACGCCGTAGAATTTTACCCGATTTCCAACATAAACACCGAAGACCGCGCATTCAGGGCCGGACAGCTCCATATAACAGATTCCGTCGCCGCGTCGCGGATGGACGCCATAAAGCGCGATATGGCGGAAAATCTGAAAACAGGAGACATGCTCGGCGTATATTATTATGCCCTGAACACCGCCCGCCCGCCGCTAAACGACGCAAGAGTGCGCAAGGCTTTGGCAATGTCGATAAACCGAAAGTCAATAATTTCAAATTTCTTAAAATCCAATCAAAAACCCGCAACCACATTCGTTCCTTCCGGAGTTTCAAATAATTACACAAGCCCCGCGCCCCTGAAAGAGGACATTAAAGAGGCGCGAAAACTCCTCGCCGAAGCCGGCTATCCCGACGGCAAAGGCTTCCCCGAAATTACAATAACCTACAACACCTCCGAACAGCACCGCCCAATCGCCGAGGCAATTCAGGCGCAGTGGAGGGATGCCTTGAACATAAAAGTCGAACTGTTTAACTTGTCGTGGCCCGCCTACCTTGCCGCCCGCAGGCAAGGGGACTTTTTCATAACGAGGGCAAGCTGGGTTGCCGACTATGCAAGCC
>JAGBWO010000139.1 GCA_017629765.1 Opitutales bacterium
GCAATGATTTTCCCAAATAGCGCCCCGTCAAAACCGATTTCTGAAATCGCGCCGCGCCACCCGTCGCAGCTTTACGAAGCGTTTGCGGAAGGAATTTTGATTTTTGCGATTCTGCAATACCGCTTTCTGAAATCGAAGCCGCCCGCAGGACAAATCGCGGGAGAGTTTTTCATACTGTACGCAATAGCAAGAATTGTTTGCGAAATTTTCCGCGAACCCGACGTAGGAGTGAGCCTCATAATGGGCCTAAGCCGCGGAACTTTCTTTTCGATATTCTGCCTGATTTTGGGAGCTGTATTTATCTCCATCGCAAAATCAAAAAAGAACGCTTAAACTAACGGGCGGGAGGGTTCGAGTTTCAGCGTGCTTGATTCCGATTCAAAGCAGGATTCGGGGTCGATATAAGCCGCAAAGGCAATCATTGCGGCGTTGTCTCCGCAGTACTTTCTTTCGGCGGGCAAAAATTTTGCGCGGTATTTTTTTGCCGTGCGCTCCAAGGCGTCGCGAAGCGTAAGATTGTTCGCAACTCCGCCCGAAAGCCCAAAGCTTTTGTAGGATTTTTTCGACAAGAAATATTCGCATCTCTTGCGCAGCTGCTCGACAACCGCATACTGGTAGCTTGCGCAAATGTCCTTCAAGTCATCGCCGGCTCCGCCGCGCTTTTCCAAAAAATATCTAAGCGAAGTCTTTAAGCCAGAAAAGCTGAAATCGGGATCTTCCGACGGAGGGCGATTCGAGCCTCTGGGGAAGTCGAACTTCTTTTTGTCGCCGCCAAGCGCGGTTTTTTCAAGCATAGGAGCTCCCGGATAAGCCATGCCGAGAAGTTTTGCCCCCTTGTCCAAAGCCTCGCCGGCCGCGTCATCCAAAGTCTCGCAAATAAGCGACATTTTTGCGTCTTCGCCGATTTCAAAAAGAATGGAATTCCCGCCCGAAACCAAAAGCCCCATATGCGGCAAAAGCTCTTCCAAATATCTGCGCTTGAAGTCTCGCGGATTTTTGGCGTGCTCCGAAATAAACGGAGAATAGGCATGCCCGCGCAAATGGTTTACGCCGAATAATTTCTTGCCAAGCGCAATCGAAAGCGCGCTCGCGCACGAAATCCCCATGGCAAGGCAGTTGGCAAGTCCGGGCCCCGAAGTTGCAACAATTTTATCTATTTTGCCGGCATCAAAGCCTTCGCAATTTAAAGCCGCGCCTATTAAATGCGGCAGTTTTTTCAGATGTTCCGTGCTTGCCAGATCGGGAACCACGCCCCCGTAGAGCGCGTGCAGGTCAATCTGCGTGTGTATCAAATTCGACACTACGCCGATTTCCGAATTGAAAACGGCAACAGCCGATTCGTCGCAAGAGCTTTCTATTGCAAAAATCGTTTCCATATTCCTAAATTTTTAAACGTTTGACGGGGCTTGCGACATTTGAAATCTCCTCCCCGCAATCGTCGGGAACTGATGTGTCATACAAAGAGTCGAAATATCCGTCGCGCCTGAAAGAAAAAGTCGCGTTTTTAGCGACAATCAGATGTTCTATGAAATTGAGAGAGATAGATTGGCATGCGAGCGAAAGCTTGCGCGTGAACGCGATATCCTCATACGACGGCCTTGCGTCTCCGTTTGGATGGTTGTGCGCAATAACTATCGACGAAGCTCCAAATTTTATCGCGATTTCGATAATTCTGCGAATGTCCGCCTTTGCCGTGTTGGCGCTGCCTTCAAAAAGCCTTATCGCCCCGTTTTCTATCAGCCTAAGTTCGCTGTCAAAACACGCCATTTCAAGAACTTCGTTTTTAAGCCCCTCTATCCTCGACCTGAAAAATTCGATGAGCTTATCGACGCTGTCAAGCTCTATGGGCGTTTTTTCCAAAGCCTGCAAATGGTAAAGCGGTATCAAGTCGCGCATAAGCTTTATAAGGCAAACGCTATGCTCCCCAAGCCCTTCAATTTCCATAAGCTCGTTTTTGTCGGCATTCAATATCTGCTTCAAGCCGCCGTATTTTTGGACGAGCTTTTTCGCAATAGGCTTCACATCCTTGCGGGGAATTGCAAACATAAGCAAAAGCTCTACAATCTCGTATTCCGCCAAAGCGGAAACGCCTCCGTTTAAAAATCTGTCGCGCAAGCGCAGGCGATGCCCGACATTGTCTGAACTTTTGTCGTTCATTCTTTACTCGGAAAATGGTTTATGAAGCGTTTGCCGGCAACAGACAAAGATTTTTCCATCGCGCTTATAAGATAGCTTCGCGAAGACGCGACGGCGTCTTTCAAGCTTTCGCCCAAGGCAAGGCGAGCCGCGATAGCCGCGCTCAAAGTGCAGCCGCTGCCGTGAGTGTCGACACCCAAAACGCGCTTGGACTTAAAGACCGAAACATCCCCGTTTTCGGCGAGAACATCGATAATTTCATTGCCCGACAAATGCCCCCCTTTTAGCAACACCGCAGAGCCGAGCTTTTCCGAAAGAACAGCGGCGGACTCCTCCAGATTTGAAGGGGAAATTTCCGCGCATTTCAAAAGGAAGCAGGCTTCGTCCAAATTCGGTGTCGATAGCGCCGCAAGCGGCATAAGGCGCATTGTAAGCACCGAAACGGCATCGTCCGACAAAAGCCTCGCGCCGCTTGTTGAAATCATTACGGGATCGACAACAAGCTTGATTTCGCGATGCCTCTCAAAAAAATCAGCAGCGGCATTCGCAAGCTCCGCATTAAAAAGCATTCCGCACTTTGCCGCCAGAGGCTTGAAATAATCATAAACGCTCTCCATTTGGTCCGCCAAAAACCGCGGGGAAACCGGAAATATCGAACGCACTCCGTCGGGATTTTGAGCGGTCAAAGCCGCGACTGCGCTCGTTGCAAAAA
>JAGBWO010000140.1 GCA_017629765.1 Opitutales bacterium
CGGCATAGACATTCGCGCCCTCCCGCAAGAGCGCGCCCGTCAAGGTCCCAAGGCCCGGGCCAACTTCGACGACGAAATCTCCCTTTTTGACTTCCGCGAGTTCGAGGGATTTTCTTACGATGTTTGCGTCGATTAGAAAATTCTGCCCCAGTTTCTTTACTGGCAGATGCCCGATGCTCCGCAATAGGGAGGTTGTTTGCGACGGCGACAGCTGTCCGTTAAAGTCCATTTTACGCTATATATCCCAGACGTTCCGAAATCTTTGACGCGCCGGCGAGAACTTTTTTGCCCAGAGCGTCGAATTCGCTTTCCAAAACCCTGTGGGCGGGCCCCGTAATCCAAATTACCGCAACGGGATAGGAATGGGCGTCGAAAATCGGGGCTGCAACGCAATTTACGCCGTCAACGGCTTCGGAGGCGTCGTAGGCGTATTTTAATTTTGAAAACTTCTCAATTTGCGCTTTCAGCGCTTCGGCGGTTTTTACAGTGTTTTTTGCGCACTGTTCAAAATTTATTTTGGGAAGCAGCTTTTCCAAATCGCGTTTGGGAAGCGCGGAAAGCAGGGCTTTGCCCGGGGCGGAAGCGTGCAGCGGGCTTTTCATGCCGAGTTTGCCGATGAAATTAAACGACGAAAGCCCGTATTCCTGCTCGACCATTACGCATTCGTTGTCAAGCAGAACGCCGAGCATTGTCGTTTCTCCGATTTCGTCGCGGAGGTTGCGGACAATGTCAAGGCTCTCTTCGATTATGTTTGCGTCGCAGAGGGCGGGATATGCCAGCGATAGAATTTTGCGCGACACCGAAAAGGCGTCGGTTTCCGCATTCTTGCGCAGGTATCCCATATTTTCGAGCGTCATCAAAATTCTGAAAAGCGACGTTTTGTTGCATTTTATTTTTTCGAGCATTTCGGGGAAGGTTATGCCTCCGCGCTCTTCCGATAATATTTCAAGTATTTCAAACGCCTTTCTCAAATTGGGGATTTCGTAGCGTTTTTTATTTGATTTTGCTGTTGTAGGCGTCTTGCTTTTCGTCATAATATGAAATAAGTTTATTTTTATTATTGGCATATTTAAGAAAAAATTACAATATCATTTTATGGCGATTTTACTTGGGGCATTTTTTGGGGAGATTAGGCTTGACATTGATTTTTAACATATTAAAACTAAGTTTCAAAATTTGCGAAGAATATTGCGGGTTTTGGAAAAAGGAGGGAATTATATGAGAAATTTTATCGTAAAAACTGTTTTGGCGGCATGCGCATTCGTCTTCTGTTTCGGAGTGTCTGCGGAAGAAAAGCCTTATGTGCGCAAAGGTTCTCCGCGCTTCGGAGATTCTTACATGAATTTGCGCCTTCTCGTAAAAAATTCCGGGCAGGAAAGATTCGACAATCGCGAGCCTGACGGCGCCGGCTTTTGGAGGTATCATGCGGACGAAAAACTGCCTATGACATTGGGCGTTGCGGGCAAGGACGGTTCGCAGCTTTATTTGAAGATGAAAGTAGGCGATGGCTTGAAGGAATCGATAATTTATCTTCCTAACGGAAAGGCGTTTTTTACGCTTCCCGCTTCAAGCCAGGTTTCCGACGATGTCAGAAAGGAAATTCCAATCAGGGGAACACCGGTATGGATGTCTCCGCCGACTTACAAGGAGCTTTCAGAATACCGCAACTTGGCTTTAAATCCTTACGACTTTCAAGACGGAGTAGCCGAAGGCGATATGTTTTATCCGCATATAACGGCGTCCACCGAGTGCAGAAACGAATTGATTTTCAGGGCGAGAAACGCCGTTGACGGAGTTTCCGACAACAACAAGGGTCACGGCGGCTGGAAGCATCGCTCTTGGGGGCCCGAACAGGAAGAAAAGCCTTGGATAAGAATCGACTTCGGCAGGCCTGTTGAGCTTGACAAAGTCGTGCTTACGCTCCGCGCGGATTTTCCTCATGACGAGTATTGGGAAAGGGGCGAGCTGGCGTTTTCCAACTCAAAAAAGACTGTTCCAATCAAATTTAAAAAAGTTGTGGAGCCGCAAGAATTCAAGTTTCCGAAAGTCAAAACAACCTATGTTGAGCTTCGCAATTTGAAGTGGAGCAAAAAGGGCTGGTGCGCTCTTTCCGAATTTGAG
Organism: Opitutales bacterium; assembly: GCA_017629765.1. Lineage (GTDB taxonomy): Bacteria > Verrucomicrobiota > Verrucomicrobiia > Opitutales > Intestinicryptomonadaceae > Intestinicryptomonas. The sequence continues at coordinate 2,122 of JAGBWO010000140.1, forward strand.
GCTTGGGACAAAGACGTAATGCCTTTTTACAAGAAAAGAAAAAACGGCAAGGCGGTCAAAATTGCCGACGTCTTCACAGAGCTTGAAACGGAAGGCGTAAACAAGACCAGAAATCTTTGGCTTTGGCGCATGATGGGCGAAAATTTTCCCGTAGAAGCCGACCATCTTATGCGCGACTTCGGTTTTGAGCTTTCAAAACTGCCCGACGACTCGAAAAAGAGGGCGGAAGTATTTAAGGGTCTTGCGCAAAAGGCTTTGGGCGAAATAGAAAACCCCAAAGGGCTTGATTCTTTAAAATCGGAAATTGCGAGGGCTGAAAGCTTGGGAGAGTGCGTGGAAGCCTATTTGAGTGCGGCAAAAGCCCGAAGGCTTGATTTTTTGTCGAAATTGGAAGGCAAGCCGCGCAGGTTTGTGTATGTTGAAAGATATCCGATTGCACCGAGTTTTTACGGCTATACCGAAGCGGTTTCGGATGCGCGCGCAGAAATGCGCTTTGCTCCCGATTCCACTCTTTGCCTGTTGGAGGTAAAGCCCGACGGTTCGATTTCGCGCGAGGTCTTGCTTTCGGACAAGGACGGAACAATCCGCGACCCCGACGTATCTTATGACGGCTCTAAAATCCTGTTTTCTTGGAAGAAATCCGTTCATGACGACGACTATCATATTTACGAAATGGACATAAAAACCCGCAAAATCCGCCAAATAACAAGCGGGGTTTGCGCGGACATAGAGCCCAAGTATCTGCCTACCGGCGAAATAGTGTTCAATTCAACCCGATGCGAGCAGGCGACGGACTGTTGGCATACCGAAGTCAGCAATCTTTATATGATGAAGCCCGACGGCTCTTTTTTGCGCCGAGTGGGCTTCGACCAGGTTTGCACAACTTATCCCACGGTAACCGAGCAGGGAAACGTAATTTATACGCGCTGGGATTATAACGACAGGGGGCAGACCTTTACGCAGGCCCTGTTTTCAATGAAGCCCGACGGCTCTTTTCAGACCGAGGTTTACGGCAACAAGTCGTGGTATCCCACAACTATAAACCACGCGCGCCAAATCCCAAACACAAAAAAATACATCGCGACTTTGCACGGACACCATACCGCCCAGCGGGGCAAGCTTGCGGAAATCGATACTTCAAAAGGCAGGCAGGAGGATTCCGGCGTAGAGCTTCTTGCGCCCCGCAGAAAGGAAAAAGCGGTTAGGGTTGACGCTTACGGGCAGAGGGGAGAGCAGTTTCAGTATCCTTTTCCCCTCGAAGAAAACTTGTTTTTGGTCACATATTTGCAAATGGACGCCGACAATCGCTCCTATCCCCTTCCTTATGGGCTTTACCTCATGAATAACGACGGCAGGCGCGAACTTTTGGCAAGGCATAATTACTTGGATTCAAAGCAGGCGGTTGCAATTGCCCCGCGCAAAATTCCCGAGCTTGAAAAGTCGAGGGTCGACTACACGAATGACAAAGGCTATCTTTTCATACGCAACATCTATTATGGAGACGGTGTTGAAGGCATTGAAAAGGGAAGCATCAAAAAAGTCAGGGTTGTTAAAATCGACTACCGCAAGGCGGCGGTCGGCGGTCTTGGCGGAAGGAACGATGAAGGCGGAGTTGGAGTGGCAAACCATGTCTGCACTCCAATCGGTTTGGGGCAGGGCTCTTGGGACACAAAGGAAATTTTGGGCGAAGTCGATGTTGCCGAAGACGGCAGCGTGTATTTTGAAGTTCCGGCAAGAACACCGGTTTATTTCCAGCCAATAGACAAAAACGGCAATGCCGTGACCACTATGCGCTCTTGGACTGCGATGCAGCCCAACGAATTTTATTCGTGTCTCGGATGCCATGGCGACAGGGATACCCCGAACCCTATAAAGCTTAGAATCGCCAAAGGCAGAAAGCCGATGAAATTGAAGCCTTTTTATGACGTAAAGGGCGGTTTCAGCTTCCAAAAATACATTCAGCCTATTTTGGACAAGCATTGCATTTCATGCCACAACGACCGCAGCGTCGCGCGCATTTTGACGCACGACGGCAAGGATAAAGTCAGCGTCGAAAGCATCGCCAAAACCGAGGGCAAAAAATGGCTTGATCTTGAAGCTGAAAATCAAAAGAAGAGCGTAAGGGCATTCAGCCTCCTGAATTATCCCATTGAAAACAAGAGGGCTAAAAGGATTTTCAACGACGCCTACTACAACCTCTTGCAGCCGCAGATGGACCGCGACATAGTTTGCTATGCCGACTTCAAAAATCCGCTTATAAATTGGCCCGGAATGCAGTCGGTGCCGACTCTTCTGCCTCCGTATTACAGGGGGGCCGCCAAGAGCGAGCTTCTTGCAATGCTAAAAGGCGGCCATGGCAAGACCAAGATTTCGCGCGAAGAGCTTGACAAGCTCGCCGCTTGGATTGACCTTTACGTCCCTTATTGCGGCGATTATTACGAGGCCAATACTTGGAACGAAAACGATATGAAATACTACAAGTATTACGAAAACAAAGGAAAAGCTAACGAAGAGGCCGAGGCGAAAGCAATCGAGGAATATTTAAAAGGGGCGAAGGAAAGAACCGCAAAACGCAAAAATTCTAAAAAAACGCCGCTTGCAGCAATTAAAAATTGAAAATTTTCCGCAACGGGAGATAAATAGATAGTTAATAGTAGTAAGGCGGAGTCTTGGATGTTTTTTTCAAGACTCCGTTCTTTTTTGCTTTTGTTATTTTTTATTTTTACAATCAATATTGTTGACAATGGGGTAAAAAATATCTTTTATTCCATTTCAATTTGAATGTGCAGTATAGTTTAGCACAGTTGGCTGAATTTTTTAAATAACAACAATCAATAAACAAAGGAATACAAATGGCAAAAGAATATTTTCCGTCAGTTGGAAAAATAAAGTTTGAAGGCAAGGATTCCAAAAATCCTATGGCTTTCCGCTATTACGACGCCGAAAAGGTGGTATTGGGCAAGAAGATGAAAGACTGGCTCAAATTCTCCATGGCATGGTGGCACACTCTCTGCGCTGAAGGCGCGGACCAGTTCGGCGGCGGCACAAAATCTTTCCCGTGGAACGGCGCGGCTTGCCCTGTCC
>JAGBWO010000017.1 GCA_017629765.1 Opitutales bacterium
TAATTGTTCGGATATAGGGCAGATTGTTTTCAACATGATAAAAGTCGGGGAAATGAGCAAGACCGACGAGGATAAAATTGAGGATTTTTCGGTCGGATACGATTTTTACGAGGCGTTTGAACGCCCGTATTTACCAAAGAGCAAAGGCGGATTATGAAACAGGGGCTTTTAATAGAAGATTTGGTCGTTGAAGTGGCGGGCAAGCGCGTCGTGGACGGGCTTAATTTGCATCTGCCAAAAGGCGAAGTCCATGCGATTATGGGGCCCAACGGAACGGGCAAAAGCTCTTTAAGCAAGGCGCTTGCCGGCAGCGAAGACTACAAAATTCTTTCGGGCAGGGTGTTTTTGGACGGAGTTGACATTGCGGGAAAAGCCCCTGAGGAAATTTCAAAGGAGGGGCTGTTTTTGGCCTTCCAATATCCCGTTGAAATTCCCGGAGTCAGCATCGCAAACTTTATCCGAGCCTGCTTGAACGCCCGTTTGCCTGAGGGCGAAGAAATAAACGCGCCCGCTTTCTACAAGGAGCTTTATGCTAAAATGCAGGAGCTTGGCATGGACAAGTCTTTTACTTCACGCAGCCTGAATGTCGGCTTCTCGGGCGGAGAAAAGAAGAGGTGCGACATTTTGCAGATGCTGATGCTAAAACCGAAAATCGCCATTTTGGACGAAACTGACAGCGGTCTTGACATCGACGCTTTGAGGATTGTTTCCGACGGGGTGAACGCGGCGCGCTCTTCGGAGCTTGGCATTCTTTTGATTACCCACTATCAGAGGTTGTTGGACCATATAACTCCCGACAAAGTCCATGTAATGTACGGCGGCAAGATAGTCGAAACAGGCGGTGCGGAGCTTGCATTGGAGCTCGAAAAAAGCGGCTACGAAAAATTCAAGAAATAATGAGCCAAAAACCTGAAAATTTGGATTTTTCTTCGGAGGCGGGCAATTTCAGCTATGCCGAAGACTACGCGTTCGACGCGGGGGTGGGGCTTAACGAGCAGACGGTCCGCTATATTTCAAAAGTCAAGGGCGAGGATGAATGGCTAACGCAGTTTCGCCTTGACGCTCTCAAAATTTTTAACGAAAAGGAAAACCCTACGCATTGGGCGACTGAACGCTTGAACGAATTGGATTTTTCAAAAATCAGATATTATCTTGCAAAAGACAAGAAAAACCGGCGTTCTTGGGACGAAGTTCCGGAAGATGTCAAAAAGACTTTTGAGCGTTTGGGAGTTCCCGAGCAGGAGCGCAAGTTTTTGGCGGGAGTTGACGCGCAATTTGATTCGGAGTCGGCTTATTCAAGCATGAAGTCGCACTTGGAGGAGCAGGGCGTGATTTTTGTCGGACCCGACGAAGGGCTGAAAAAATATCCCGAAATTTTCAAAAAATATTTCTGCTCGGTAATTCCCGTTGACGACAGCAAATACAGCGCGCTTAATTCTGCGGCTTTTTCGGGGGGTAGCTTTATTTATGTCCCGAAGGGAGTAAAGGTAAAACAGCCGCTTCAAGCGTATTTCAGAATAAACGCCGAAAGCTTCGGGCAGTTTGAGCGCACGTTAATCATTGCAGACGAAGGCTCCGAGCTTATGTACATGGAAGGCTGCACCGCGCCGCGCTTTGAAACGAGCACTCTGCATTCGGGCGTTGTCGAGCTTGTGGCTTTGAAGGGCGCAAAAATTCAATATGTAACCGTTCAAAATTGGTCGAACAACATATTCAATTTGGTGACACAGCGCGGCAGGGCGGAAGAAGGGGCTGAAATCAGCTGGATTGACTGCAATGTCGGTTCTGGGCTTACGATGAAATATCCGACGGTCGTTTTGAACGGCAAAGGCGCAAGGGGCGAAGTTGTTTCAATCGCGCTTGCCAACCATTTGCAGCATCAGGACACGGGGGCCAAAATGATTCATTTGGCTGACGACACAACTTCAAACATAATTTCAAAATCAATTTCCATTGCCGATGGGCGCGCGTCTTACAGGGGAATGGTTTACATCCCCGAAAATGTCAAGGGCTGCAAAAACAACACTGTTTGCGACGCGCTTTTAATCAATTCAAATTCGCGCACCGACACCTATCCCGCCATAGTCTGTTCGGGCGAGGATAATTTTGTCCAGCATGAGGCGAGCGTCTCAAAGCTTGGGGACGAGCAGATTTTTTACATGCGCCAGCGCGGGCTTTCGGAACAGGAGGCCATGAGCCTTGCGGTAAACGGATTCGTAAACGATTTGGTGCGCCGTTTTCCTATGGAGTATTCGGTGGAATTAAAGCGTTTAATCGAGCTTGAAATGGAAGGGTCGGTCGGATGACGGATTTAAAATCAATTTTTTCGCGCTGCGATTCATTGCCTTTGCCGATAAAAAAAGACGAGCATTGGCGGTTTTCAAACCTCGCTTTTTGGGGAGGAGAAGTCGAAAAGTTTTTGGATTTCAAGAGCGCGGATTCTTACGGAAGCTTTTCGGGGAACAAGGGCGTTCTTGAAAATCCGATTGCGGAAAAATATCTGAAAATTCTTTTGGGCGGCGGCAAGTTTGACGCCTACTGCGCACGCAATTTCGCAAATGCCAAGATTTTCAGCGTCGCAAAAAACGCTAAGGCAAAAATTACGAGCGCCGATTTTGCCGATGTCAATATCTTTGAAATAGAAGAGGGGGCGCAGGTCGATGTTTTTGATGAAAAATTCTTTGAATGCGGAAAGCTTTCGACTCTCGCAAACTTCTATTTTTTGAAAAAAGGCGCGAAGATAAACGTAAATACTTTTTATGATTCAAAGGAAAATTCGCCCCGCTATACGCGCGCGGATTTCTATTTACAGGACGGCGCGCAGGCAAGCGATGTTTTTGTGGAGACGGGCAAGTCTAATACAAGAGCCGAGCGCAATTTTGAGCTTGCGGGCAAAAATTCAAGGGCCGATGTTGCCGCGCTTTTTGTGTCGTCGGATTCAATTACGCACGATTTGCGCACCCGCCAGCACCATTCATGCCCCGGGGCATTCAGCAATTTGAAGGTAAAAAACATTCTTTTCGACACTTCTCGCACGGCATTTGCGGGGCTTATAAGGGTTGACGAGGACGCCCAAAAGACGGAATCTTACCAAAGCTGCCGCTCTCTGCTTGTTTCGGAAAAGGCCCGCGCTTCGGGAATGCCCGTTTTGGAAATATTGGCAAATGATGTTACGTGTTCGCACGGCTGTGCCGTTTCGCAGCCGGACAGGGAGGAAATTTTTTACATGAAATCGCGCGGTCTTGACGAATATTTGGCGCAGAAACTTTTGGTGGGCGGTTTTGCAAACGAAATAATAGGGCGTTTTGGCGACAAAGCTTTCGCCTCTTCTGTTTCGGAGAAAATTTCTGACTTGTGATTGCGTTATTGTTTGACAAAATTTTATTCGGTTTCTATTTTAAGTCCAATTTTACCAAATAAACTTATGAGAAAATTCCTACATATTGGCATTCCGTCAGCTTGCAAAAAAGAGGGTATGACGTATATCCCCGACATGAAGCTTGCAATAACCGATCCTTCGCAAAGCAAACACAGCATTGAATGGCTTTATTTTGACTACGACTGCCCGATGCCGCGTCTTTTGCAGGAAAGCACGCATATCGCATACGAAGTCGGGGATATCGACGCCGAATTGAAAGGCGCGAACATTCTTGTAAACAAAACTCCGCTCGGCGACAAGGCGGTTTTGGCTTTCATAGTCGAAGAGGGCATTCCGATTGAACTTATACAGAATTTGTAATATTTTTTATTCCGTTTTTTAACATTCAAAAAAAAAGAGCGTCAATCGACGCTCTTTTTTTGCGGTTTGCAAAAGTTATTTCATTTTTACGATATCCACTCTTCTGTCGCGCTTGGCTTCTGCCGAATTTTTTGCGACATCCATTGACGCGCCGTTTTTGCCGCGCGCTACAACTTCCGAGCGGGAATTGTCGATTCCCAAATTCTTCAAGTATGCCTGCACGGAAGAGCCGCGCTTGTCGGAGAGAACGAGGTTGTATTCTTCGGTGCCGTACCAGTCCGTATGCGCAACCAATGCGATTTTTGCGTCGGGATTTGACTTCATGAAATTTGCGGCGTTTTTCGCCTTGGAGCGTTCGCCTTGCGGAATTGCGTATTGGTCGAAGCCGAAATAAATTGTTTCGAGTATGTCGGCGGGGTCGATGTTTTCCCAGTTTATAGAGCCTGCGTCCGCGTTGGGATCTCTATCCATATCCTTGTTGTAAGCAGAGCTTATGCCGCCTTGGTCTCCAAAAGGATCGCTTATGTCTGCGCCGTTAAAGCTGCTCGGAGCGGAGGCGCGCGTGTCGATGGGCTGGGGTTTGTCGTAGGATTCGCAGCCTGTCATAAAGAATACGGCAAAGGCCGCTGCGAGGAATGAAATCAATTTCTTCATAATTTTTTTTGCATTAAATTTATATGGTTTAAAAAATTCATTTTTCGCCGTTTTTGCAAGCATTTTTGCAAAAATTAGTCTGTTTTTGAATTTTTTAATTCTTTCGAGAGTTTTTCGTTTAGTTTTTTAAGCTCGTCTATTGTTTTTATGTTTTCCGCCTCCGTTTCGAGATGCTTTTTTATTTCGGCTTTCAAGTTTGCAATTTCCTTGTCTTTCCGCGCGGAGGCTTCTTTTATTTTTGAGGCTGATTCTATTTTGCAGCTGTCGAGTTCCGCCGCCATGTACAGCATGTCGCGCTCAAGGGATTCTCTGGCGCTGTTCGCCTTTTCAAGCTCTTTTTCAGCAGATACCCTCGCGGATGTCTCGCGTTCAAGGCGGGCTTTGTAAAGGGCTACCGCTTCTTGATGTTCGACTGCTTTTGAGGCTTCAAGCCGTTCGAGCTCGGCTCTTGTGAACGCCGCCTTCGTGAAATATTCCTGCGCCTCTTTCTGGGCCTGTTCCGCGTTTTTTTTTGCAGTTTCAGCGCGGTCGTTTATGTTTTCGAACTGTTTTATGCTGCGCCTTGCGTCTACGTAAGCGGCGTCCTTTTGCGCCTTTAAGTCTTGCGAATAGGCTTTTTCCGCCGCGAATTTAAAAAAGAAAAACAGCGTGGAAAAAAACAAAACGCAGGCGGCGAGAAGCAATGTCTTGTTGAGGTCGTTCATAAAATTTAAAATTAAAAGATAGCCTTGTTTTTTGCAATGTAAATTCAAAAATAGTGTTGAAAAATTTTTATGGCTTCAAAATAATTCAACTTATGATGATAGATTCTGAAATTAAAAACAGCATAGCACAAATAAATAAACGCGCGGCGCACTTATGGAGGTTTCTTTGACGTCCCTAAAAAACGCGAGGAAATAGAGCGCCTTGAAGAGAAAATGGGCGCTGCGGATTTTTGGAACGACAGAAATTCGGCCCAGGAAACTCTGTCGGAAGCGTCGCGGCTTAAAAGAATTGTCGCGCCCCAGCTTGATTTTCAAAAGAGGCTGGGCGATTTGAACGCGCTTTTGGAGCTTGCGGAAGAATCGGATGACGATGCGGAATTGTCTGCGGAATTGGCGTCCGAAACCAATTCGATGTCGGTGGAAATCGAAAGGGTTGAAATAGAATCGTTTTTGAGCGGCAAGCTCGACAATTCAAACGCAATCGTCACAATCCATGCGGGGGCGGGCGGAACCGAAAGCTGCGACTGGGCTGAAATGCTTCTTAGAATGTACACCAGATGGGCTGAAAGGCGCGGATGGAAATGCGATGTTCAGGATATTGTTGCGGGAGAAGAGGCGGGAGTTGCAAAAGTCACAATCCGCATTGAGGGCGCGAACGCCTACGGATACGCAAAGGCGGAGCGCGGAGTCCACAGGCTCGTGCGCATAAGCCCCTTTGACGCGAACAAGCGCAGGCATACGTCGTTTGCTTCGGTTGACATCATCGCCGAAATCGAGGACGATGTTGAAATCGAGATAAAGGACGAGGAATTGCGCATCGACACCTACCGCTCAAGCGGCAAGGGCGGGCAGCATGTCAATAAGACCGACTCCGCCGTGCGCATAACGCATATCCCAACGGGCATTGTGGTGGCCTGCCAAAACGAGCGTTCCCAGCTTAAAAACAAGCAGACCGCGATGAAGATTTTAAAGAGCCGCCTCTATGAAAAGCTCGAAGACGAAAAGCGCGCCGAGATGGACAAATTCTACGGCGAAAAGGGCGAAATCGCATGGGGCAACCAAATCAGAAGCTATGTCTTCCAGCCTTATCAAATGGTAAAAGACCTGCGCACGGGCGCGGAAACCGGCAATATTCAAGCGGTTATGGACGGGGATATCGATATGTTTGTGAACGCATGGCTGCGCGCCGGAGGCCCGACGTCGAGAAACAAGAACTATTTAACCGAAGAGTGATATGGACTGGCAAATTAAAACCTTGTCAAAAAAGTCGTTTGGCAGCGGAGTGGAATTGAAGCCCGGCGACGTCGTCGTGAGCGTCGTTTTCGTAAACGGGGCAAACGAGCTTGACAGGCGCGATTTTTTAAAAAGCGAGCTTGAGGAAACCCCTTTTGACGGCGGGTTTGTCGGCAAATGGGAGCGCGTCGTGAGTGAAAATCCCGAAGAGGACGAGAGGCAGGCGCGGCGAATGGCGATAGCCGGCTCCGAAGACTTCTTTCTTTCTTTGTACGATGAAAACGGAGTGGATGTCGAACAGAAAGACGTGTTAAAGCAAATGCTCGCGCTTCTTCTTGAAAGGAAGAGAATTTTGCGGGCCAAGGGAAGGCCTTCAAACGGCTTCCAGCTTTATATCCACTCTTCGTCAAAGCGCGAATTTTTGGTTCCGCAAAAAGAATTAAGCGAGGAGCTTATTTCAAACATACAAACACAGATAAACGCATTTATAGTTTAAATTTATGAAGAAAATATTATATTATTCATTCTTGGCGCTCTCCGTTTTTTCGCTTTCGGGCTGCTTTTGGGACGAAACAATCGAAAACTACCTGACTTTGCATGTCTGCGAGGCGCGCAACGAAATAGGGGTTTCGCGCGAGAGGGTTAAAATGCCTGAAACAGGCGTCGAATTTATAGTTCAGAAAGAGGCTTTTATGACGATGGGAGACTTGGACAGCGTTGATGTCGCGGAAGTTTACGACCCGTCTTCGAGAACAATGATTCGCGGTTTTGTGCTAAACTGCAACGGCAAAGGCATAAAGAAACTCTTTCGCGAAACATCGAAGTCGATGGGCGGATGGATTTTGTTGAAGGAAAACGGAAATCCCCGCGCGATTCGCAAAATAGACTCAATCATATCAAACGGAAAGCTCTTCATGCAGCTTGAATATCCGCGCGAAACAGACTTGTTTAAAAAAGCGCAGGATTACACCAAAGACATCGTAAAAGTACAGGAGAAAATTGCTGAACGCGAAGCGGGCTGGTAATGAGATTTTTATGTGCAGTTGTTTTATTTGCGGCATTTGCCGCAAATATGGCGTTTTCGGCAAATAAAATTGTTTGGCCGACCGAATCCACTGCATTTGTAAAAGGAGAAAATTTTGAAGCCTTCATTCAGCCGACATTCGGGCATGAGCCGAAGAGCGGGCTTTTTGGGGACGTCCGCAACAACGGCTACCGTTTCCATGAGGGCATAGACATAAAGCCCGTCCGCAAAAACAAGCGGGGGGACCCTTTGGACAGCGTCTATGCGGCAATGCAGGGGACGGTAGTGCTGGCAAACGACAATCCGGGCGCGAGCAGCTACGGCAGGTATGTCGTGATTGAGCATGATAGTTTGGACGTGTCGCTATACACTTTGTACGCGCACTTGCGTTCGATTGACGCGGGAATAAAAAATGGCGCCAAAGTTGAGGCGGGATGCCGCTTGGGGCAAATGGGAAGAAGCGCGGATTACGCAATCGCAAGGGAATCGGCGCATTTGCATTTTGAGGTTGGCTTGCGCTATGGAGAGCATTTCCAAAAATGGTACGATTTGCAAAAATTCGGCAGCAAAAACAAATTCGGCGTTTTTAACGGAATGAATTTGCAGGGCTTGGATCCCCTTGCTTTTATGAATGCGGCGCGCGAGGGAAGGCTGTCAAAGGGAGGCGTTGCCGATTTCATTTCGTCTTTGCCAACCGCCTTCATTGCCAGATATTACACAGCCAAAATTCCCGACTTCGCGTTGAGGTATCCGAAGCTTGCGGATTTAAACGGCTCGCAAAGGGGATGGGACATACATTTCACATGGTACGGGCTTCCGAAAAAAATCGAGAGGATTAAAAATCCCTCGCAATACACCGAACATGACGGAATAGAAATCATTTATGTCAATCCGTTTGA
>JAGBWO010000018.1 GCA_017629765.1 Opitutales bacterium
AGCTCCATCTGGATGGGATCCGCCACATGGAGGATCAGGGGGTTGTCCTGGGGACGACCCTTGGCGATGAAGATCTTGGCATGTATTCGTTCGTGGTCTTGAAATCGACTTTTTCCGAAGCCCTCGACAAAACTTCGACGCGCAGCGGGCTGCCCTTCAAGTCGAGAGTTTCCATTGAGTAGAACCACTGCGGATTCTCGAAATCGACGCGCATTTTTGCGCTCAGCAAAACTCTTTTGTTAGACGAATCGGAAACTCTGACAACCCTTTCTGCGGCATCGTTGTTGATTGGAATGTTCAAATATTTTTTTGCGTTTGGAATTTCCAAAACAGTCTTTTTTATGATGCCTTTCGGGTTTTCCGTCAAAACGATGTCGTCGATATTTATATGCCCCCAGCCGCCCTTGGCGTTGTCGACAATCTCGATAACCGCCGTTTTGCCGACATAATTCGTCAAATCAATCGACTTTTGTTCGAGACGCTCATTGTTTATACCCGTTAATCTGCCGACTTCCGCCCCGTCAACCATTACGCGCAAAAACGCCACATCCCGCCTGTCCCCGCCGCCAACCAAGACATCCAAATAGGGACGCTCTATTTTAAACGGAACACTTGAAAGCTTCCCCGTAGTGTCGTCTTTATTAAAGTAAGAGTTCACAAGATACTTGCCGTTGTATCCGCCAACAGGCTGTTGATATTTAAATCCGCCCCTTGCGGGAGCGTCGGCAAACGCCTCGCCCTCGACTTTCCATTTGGGAGAATAAGAGCCGCTTTCAAAATCGTCTATTAAAATATCAGGCGCGCCAAAGGAAAGGGATGCCAAAACAGCCGACGCCAAAAACACACAAAATTTCTCCATATGCCATCTGTTTAAATTAAAAATCCAAATTTGATGAATTTTTAAACACGTAAAAGAAACGAATGTCAATATCTTTCAAGCGACAACAACATCGCAATTCTCGTATTTAGAGCAAATTGCAAAAAATCCGTCAGACGTATTGCGTGAATTCGCCTTTTTTGAGGGAGGAAAGAGCCTTGAACATAAGGGCAAAAGAAACGAAAAGCGCCATAAATTCCCCAACCGGAACTGCCGCCCATATTCCATCCACGCCGAAGAAATACTGCAAGGCAAAAACAGCTATAATAACAAAGGCAAATCCTTTCAAGAATGCGATTACAAGCGAAATCTTTGCGTTGCCGATTGCCGTAAAATATGCCGAAGCCAAAATATTCAACCCTTGAATCAAAAACGCGAAGCTGAAAATCTTTGCCCCGCCCTTTGCAAGCGCAATGACTTCCGCTTCCTTGTCGGAGAAAAACAATCCGATTGCAAAATCGTTGAAAAAGAAAATAAAAGCCCAGAAAACAACGCCAAGCAAACCGACAACCATCATCGAAAACTTCAAAGCCCCGAATACTCTGGCGGAATTTTTCATTCCGTAATTATATGATATGATTGAGCGCATTCCGTCGGTAAGCCCTATAAAAAACGCGGCGGCAACAAACGACAGGTAATTTACGGCGGTAAACGCCGCCACCCCCGCGCTTCCAAGCGTCTTCATCATAACATAGTTAAATATTATTATCATCAAATTCACCGTCAGCTCCGACATTCCCTCGGAAGAGCCGTTATAGAGCATCATAAGCGAAGTTTTCAAAGAAAAATTCCCCTTGAAAACTGAAAGCGTCGAAGCCCGCTTGAAAAATACGGGAAGCGAAAACAAAAGCCCGATTGCACCGCCGAAAATTGTGGCGTACGCCGCCCCGACAAGCCCCATCTTCAAATATACAATGAAAAACAAGTCCGAAAGCAGATGCCCAACCACCATCAAAACCATAACGAAAAAAGAATACATCGGCCTTCCCTGCGCGCGCAAAGCCCCGCTTAAATAAAACACAAGCGACGTCATGGGCATTGATATTGCCGAAACTTTTAGATAAACCGAGCAGTCCGAAAGCAAACTTTCGTCCGCGCCCATAAACCTCGAAACTTCAACTGAAAAGAAGTACGAGAAAAGCGCCCATGAGAGCGTCGCCGCAAGCGTCAGCATAAAGCCCGAAAAGAACGCGTTGTTTGCCCCCTTATAATCGCGCTCGCCAAGCCTTAGCCCCACGATGCACTGCGCCCCAACGTTCAAAACAATGCAAAACGACACGGTAAGCCCGAAAACAGGCAAAATCAAATTCATGCTCGCCAAGGCGTTCGCACCGACGAAATTGCCGATTAACGCCCCGTTTATCAAAATCTGAATTCCGAAAAACAAAAGCGACATAATTCCGGGCACGGCAAACCTTGCAAACAGAGGAAGCATTGCCCCCTCTGCAAGCCGCCTTTCACCCTGGGACATCGCCTGCGAATTTTGCATAAGCCCCCCAAAGTGATGCTCGCAAAAATTAAGTCAATTAAAAAACGGCCCAAGGATTTTTCCAAGAGCCGCCGCAAAAATCCAAATAAAGCCTAAAAAGACGCGCCGAATTGAAGCCCCAGAACCATTCCAGATGGGTACTGGCCGCCCGCAGTATGCACAACATACTGCATATCGGGCTGTACGAAGAAAAATCTGTTTACCTGCACTTTGTAATTTAATTCGACGACAAGCTCGTAGGAGTTCCTTTCGGGCGTCCTGAGTTTTTCGGAAAAATGCCCGTAAGATACCCCAAGGCACAAAACATCGTCGGGGCGGGATTCAAAAGGCGCGTTAAAGAACGCCCCCGCCGTTATGAAAAGCGGCATATACGCCAAGTCTTCGGAGGGGTCGTACTGCAATGCGCCCCAAAGAACGACTCCGCGCAAATCGCGGTAAGTGTCTTTATGCAAGTCCCGCTTGATTACGCTGCCTTTCGACCTGTCGGGAAAGCCCAAATTCAACACCATGTAGTCGGCCTGAAAATATATGGTTTGGTTGAAGTGCGAATGGCGCAGCGGATTTGACAAATGCTCCGCGCTGTACCAATCGGCGACAAAGCCCATCGAAATGTTGCCCGGAGACCTCCCCGAACAGTCGTGGTTTATATCCCATCCCAATTCAAAATTCGCATTGACGCCGAGTCCGTTGGTAAACGAAAAATCCAGCCCGTGCTTTGAATTTTTCTCTTGGGAATCGCTGTTTATTTGATAAACGCCCGCTTTAAAATAAAGACCGTTCGACATATTGACCTGCCCCATCGCCCCCCATACCGCCGACGGATAGGCGGAGAATTTCACCTGATTAAACACCCCAACAGGATTTCCGTCGATTGAGTTTGACATATAAAGCCAATAAATCGGCTTTGTCATAAAATTGTCGCCCGCGGCAATTCTCCCGAATTTGAACATAAAGCCGTCGCCCTCTTCGGAATAATGGTTGTAAGTCAAATACATCGAC
>JAGBWO010000141.1 GCA_017629765.1 Opitutales bacterium
CTTGCTATCGCAAGCGGAACACGGCAGCGGCAAGGAAAAAATCTACCTTGCAACAACCTCGAAAAAACTTTTGCAAGAAATTCCCGACGAATTAAAAAGGCAGTCAAAGCCGCTTTCGCATGCCGACAAACTTGCGAAAATAATCGAAAAGGGATGTTTTGCGGCTTTCGTGCCGAACCTCGAAGCGGCAGCCGAAGTTGCAAACTTTATCGCCCCCGAACACCTCGAATTGCAAGTTGAAAAAAGCAGAATAGAACCCCTTACAAAGGCGATAACAACTGCCGGTGCAATCCTGCAAACGGAAATGACGCCGACAGTTTTGGGAGACTTCACCGCGGGTCCAAGCCATACATTGCCGACGGGAAGAACAGGCAGATTTTCAAGCGGCCTGCAGCTTGTCGATTTTATGCGCCGTTCGTCAGTCGTAAGATACGACGCAAAATCAATAAAGAAGGCGCGTTCGACCGTTAAGGCATTTTCAAAAATGGAATCGCTCGACGCCCACGGCAACAGCCTTTTCATCAGGGAAGAGCAATAAGATTTCTGAAATTTCCGGAAGAAAAGCTCCCGATAAAATCTTGCGGTATTGCCGCAAGATTTTCTTTTGCAAACTCGCGCATTTCCGCAACTTTAAACCTGCGCGGATAAAGCCTCAGCGGATAGTCGGAGCCGAACGCGACTTTTTTCAGGACGCTTTCAGGCAATTTTTCATAAGCCTGCGCGCCATACAAGAAAGTATTTGCGGCGCAGTCGTAATAAACATTTGGCGGAGGCTTGAAATCGGGCGCAAAAACGTCCCCTCCCCCGAAATGGGCAAATAAAAATTTTGTTTTGGCGTTGCGCCTTGCCGCCTCGTAAGCCGAAGAATTATCCGTTAAAACCTTGTTCGGATAATCCTTAGCGCGAAAGTCCGATAAATGAAGCGATACGCACCAGCCATGCTCTTCGCAAAAACGGCACAGGGCGTCAAATTCCGGAGTGTCAAAGCCAAATCCCTGAACGCCGTCATGCAATTCGCCTACGCCAGAAAACCCCATATCGAAAGCTTCGCGCAAAACTTCCTCAAAATCCTTTTCGGCGCAATTTAACGACGCCAACGCCGAAAGCCTGTCCCTGTGTTTTTCGATGGCTTTTGCCGTCTGCAAGTTCCAATGCCTGCAACTTTCCAAGCGCAAAAAATACCAGCCTTGAATTGCCGCGCGCTCGACTTGCGCTTCGTCCATCCGCCGCAAAAAATCATCAATGGAAGGGAAGGACTGCAAACTCGGCTTCAAATCCGCCCGGCTGCCCATGAGCGCTCCCCAATGAGATTCGCCGTTTCGCGACGCCCAATCGGAAGGGGCGGCCGACATATCCTTGGGATACCAATGCGTATGTACGTCAAAAAGCATTGAAGTAAAAACATGCTGCAAGAACGGCGGCAAGCAAGATTCTATACCATGCAAAAGGCGCAAGCCCCCTTCTGTTTAAAAATCCCACAAGCCATTTTGCCGAAACAAGAGAACTTATAAAAGCCACCACAAAACCAATTGCAAGCGGCATTACAGGCAACGCCGCAAACATATTTACGCCGTCAGAATAAATTTTAAAAACGCTTGCGGCGGAAAGCGTGATAAGACCAAGCAAAAAGCTGAACTTTGCCGCCTCGACAGGCCTTAGCCCTACGGTATATGCTCCGATAATCGTAACCATCGATCTGCTCGTGCCGGGCCATAGCGCAATGCATTGGAACAGCCCCACAATAAAAGATTTTTTTACCGACAATTCGTAAAGCTCTACCGCGCGGGTTGCGGTATTGAAAGACTTTCCGTACTTGTCCTGCACAAAAAACATCGCAAGCGCGCCCATCACAAGCGCGTAAATAACAGGCCAAACCGAAAACAAATAAGATTCAATTGCCTTATGAAGCAAAAACCCCGCAGCCACTGCCGGAATAAACGCCACAGTCAAATTGCGCAAAAGCTTAAAGCCGACAACGCTCTTGCCCGCAAGACCCAAAAGCATACTTGAAACGTCCTTCCAATATACGAATAAAACAGCGGCAATCGCGGCAATCTGTATGACAATGCAATATGCGTCAACTGCGTCTTTTACAGTGTAAAAATCGCCGTCTTTTTGGCTTTTTATGAATTTGCCATTCCCGTCAACGGCAGGCTCGTCGGAATTAAGCCCCAATAGATTGCCCGCAAGAATCAAATGCCCCGTCGAAGATACAGGCAGAAATTCCGTAAAACCCTCCACAAGCCCCAAAACCGCCCCGTCAAAATTCGACATCGGTCTTTCGTTCACGACCAATTCTTCCGCGCTTATCTCCGGGGCATTCCCCGGGATTTCAACGGATTGGGAGAATAAAAAAACGGGCGAAAGTATAAAAAACAGGATAAGTAAAAATCTCATAGCCAAATATTTTAAAAAATCTTGCGCGATGCAAGCGCGCTTTTTATCGTTGCCGTATCGGCAAACCCAAGCTGGCTTCCGTTCGGCAGGCCGAAACCGATTCTCGAAAGATTTATGCCGAACTTTTCGGCAATAGCCTTCGATATGTAATGGCAAGTCGCCTCGCCTTCCATATCATTTGACAAAGCCAAGACAATCTCGGAAATTTCCCCATCCGACGCCCTTTTTTCAAGCGGCTTAAAATTTAAGTCATTGGGAGTTATGTTTTTTATGGGGGATATTTTTCCGCCCAAAACATGATAAGACCCCCTCCATGCCCCCGACTTTTCAATGGCGGCCATATCTGCGGCGGTTTCGACCAAGCAAACGCTTGAATGGTTCCGCGAAGAATCCGAACATATTTCGCAAAGAGCGTTGTTCTCGGAAATTCCGCAGCATTTGGGACAAGGCGTGAGAACGTCGAGCGCATGGCGCAGATTTTCAACCAAAGCCTCCGCCTGCTTTCTGTCGGCAAACGCAAGATGAAGCGCGGCGCGCTCCGCGCTCTTGCGCCCCATTCCCGGAAGGCGGGCAAAGCTTGCGCACAAACACTCAAACGCCTTGTTCATCTAAAAATCAGAATAAGCCGGGCATTGAAAATCCGCCCGTGATTTTCGACATTTCGGCTTCGCTTTCGCTTTTGGCCTTCGCGCAAGCCTCGTTGATGGCTTCCAAAATTGCGCTTTCGACAATCTCCGCGCCTTCTTTCAAAAACTCTCCGTCAAGCTTCAAGCTTTTTACCGCGCCATGCCCGTCGACGACAACCTTAACCGCACCGCCGCCCGACGACACTTCTATTTCCTTTGCGGACAAGTCGGCTTGAACCGCCTCCATTGCCTTTTGCATTTTCTGAGCCTGTTTCAATAATTTACCTACACCCGGCATAATGTTTATCCATTCTATTTTGAGTTTTAACTAAAAAAATCAGCCAACGCGCTTGATTGTAAGAAGAGTGAAATCGTCGTCCGTAGGGCGCGATTTGCAGGAGAATTTTGCGACTTCCCGCGTGACGGACTCGTTTATTTCATCCGCCGAAAGCGACGCGGATTTTTCAAGCACGTTTTTCAAACGCCCCGTAGAAAATTCTTCGCCGTCGGGATTTACGGCTTCGGTTACGCCGTCCGAATAAAGCATCATGACATCCCCCACGCCGAACGGACACTCCACATCGTAAATCGCGCCGTCGTAAATTTCCGAAGAAACCATTCCTATTGCAACGCCCTTCGACTTCACAAATTCCGCTGCGCCCTTTTCCGCGCTGAAAACAATGGGCTTTTCATGGCCCGCCCTCGCAATCGACACCTTGTTTTTGGTAGTGTCGAAAATAGCGTAAACCATTGTGACAAACATATCCGAACGCATCGCAACCACCATTTCGGCGTTCAAAGCCTTCAATGTTTCGGA
>JAGBWO010000142.1 GCA_017629765.1 Opitutales bacterium
GCTGTATGAAAAAGCCGTTTGAGCCGGCGAAGATTTTCCCCGATGGTCATGATGTTTCAAAAACCTCTGTGTTTACCAGCCTCATCTCAAAGATGGAAGAACATTCTGTTGTTTTGCGGAAAGCTCTGGATGGTGCAAGAGTTTACAGCCAGATCAAAGACGGTGCTGTACAACAGGAAGTGATTCAGAATTTGAATAAATCTCTGAATGATCTTCCGGAATTGTTTGCCGAACGCGCCTCTGCAAAAGAATTGATCTCCCTTTATCCGGAATCCCCCGCCGCTTTCGCACTTTCCGGAATGTTAACTCTTGCAGAACCGGAAGCTCTCGAAGGTGAAGACGTTTTGAAACAGAAACTTAATGATTTTGTCAATGATCTTTTGAAATAAACCGGGAGAAGCGTAAAATGCCGAAACAGCGGCGATGTCGTCTATATGCCCTCAAAAAACATATGCGAATTTGACGCGAATTTGAAGGAGGCTTCCGACGAATTCAAGGAGCGCGAAAACTTTGAAAGGCTCTGCAAATTCTACGTCGCGCTTACAAGGGCAAAGCGCGCAATCCATATAATCCTGAATAAAAACAAAACCGAAACAAAAAGCGAAGGAAACGGAAATTTTGAACATCTTTTGGCGAAATACTTCGGCATTTACGAAAAAGGGAAAGACTTGTGCGGCTTGAAAACCGATTTAAGCGACGAATCATGGATTCTCGATTTCAAAGAGGATAAAATCGGCGCCGAAAGCGAACAAGCTGAAAATCCGAATGAAAAATATGAAAACGAATGCGCCCAAAGCGAATTTGAATTCGATTTTCTAAGCCGGAATTCCGCAAATCTGACGGGGCTTGCGGCGCACTCTATCTTTGAAAACCTAAACGGGAAAACAAGCCTTGAAGAAGCCGCGCTCGCCGCAAAAAGCCAGTATTTGAACCACCCGGAAAATTTCGAGTCCGCGCTGAGCTGCATCAAAAAATCCCTTGAAAATCCCGAAATCAAAAAAGTTTTCGAGTGCGAAGATTTTTACGCGGAACTCCCCTACGCCATCTTAACCGGAGGCGAAACAGAATGCGGAAGAATAGACAGGGTGAACTTCTTCGACAACCGCTCGCGCGCCGAAATAATAGACTTTAAAACAGACGCCGCAAGCGAAGACGAATTGCGTTCAAGGCACTCCGCGCAGCTGGAACGCTACGCGCTCGCCCTTTCAAAATCTTCGGGCATCCCCCTTGAAAACATAGGGCTTAAAATTCTTTCAACCTGCAACGCAAGCCTTATAAAAATCGCCTAAAATCTCGCCGCGCTCAAAATTTTGAAAGATTCCCCCATATGCGGAGGCGTCAAAAGCTCCGCAAGGGCGCGCTTTTCAGGCGAAAACACGCCGCCCGTTTCAACCGCGCGCCTAATTTCATTTTGCGAATTTTTCATAAAAAAACTTCCCTGCGCCGAGCATTCCGCGAAACTAAACCCCTCGCCTTTTAAAATATCCAAAAGCGGCTCGACGGCGGGGCTGAATGTTATGTCGCATTCGCCGATATTTGAAAATATGTCGGAGCTTGCGGCGTGCCTGAAATAACTCCGCGCAGTGCCGCGCTCAAAACTTAAAAGCTCCTCTTTTGCGCGGAAGTAGTCGGCAAAAATCAAGACGCCTTTCCAATTTTGCCGGCATATTTTTTTAAGCAAATCCAGCGCTTCAAAAGAAAAATCCAAAATAAATCCGCCGTCCAAACCTCCGAAATACCCGCGCAAAAACTCCTTCTCAAAATCGGGCGCTTCCCTGAAAAAAAGCTCAACTTTGCCGTTTTCGGAAAATCTGCAATACTGCTTTAAAACTTCGCCGCCGCCAAAATAAAACCTGTCAAACGGCTGGGCATCCAAAAGCTCGTTTGAAAAAACAAACAAATTTCCGCTTAAACCAATGGCGTCGCCAAGCCTTAAAACTTTTGAATTTTCAAACAAATTAAGCTCAGGCTCCGCGCCTATCTCGCAAAATCCGAAATTTTCACTTTCAAAACCATCGATATTAGACTTTGCAAGGCTAAAAAACGCCTCTTTTAAAAGAGCGGAAAAAAGCTTCGGGCTTAAAGACGAAGCCGTGTAAAAATCGCCGCTTTTGCCGACCCTTTTTTTGCCCTTTTTGTAATAGCCGAATTTATCCGAGAACAAAGCTTCGCGCACGAATTCCGAAACAGAAACCGCTTCGTCTTTTGTCTTTAAAACAAAATGCCTAAACGCCTCATTCATAAAAAATCTCCCATAAAAAATGCGCACTGTTTAAGTGCGCATTTAAAGTTTTGAAAGAAGTTTTCAGCTGTTGATAACTTCTGTAACTTCGCGCGCGAGGCGTTCGATTTCGGCAAAGTTGCCGCTGTTGATTACGTCGGGCTTTGCAAGCCACGAGCCGCCGACGCCCGCAATCAGCTTGTCCGCGAGAATTTCCTTTACGTTTGCGCAGGTAATGCCGCCAAGCGGTATGAATTTTACGCCCAGATGCTTGTAGGGAGCCGCCATTGCGTTTAGGTGTTTCAATCCGCCCGTTGTCCCTGCGGGGAAGAATTTAAGAAGAGTGCAGTCGAATTCCAACGCCATTTCGATTTCCGAAGGCGTCATAATGCCCGGGCCGAAGAAAAGCCCCTCGTCTTGGGCCGCCTTGACAACGCGCGGATTGATGCCGGGCGACACAGCGAAGTCCGCGCCAGCTTCAACCACTTGCTTTACCTGCTCGGGCTTCAAAACCGTTCCCGCCGCGACTGTCACGCCTTCGACTTCCCCGCGTATTCTGCGGATTGCCTCCAACGCCGCGGGAGTGCGCAGGGTAAGTTCGATTGCCGAGACTCCGCCCGCTTTTAGCGCGTTTGCGACAGGAACCGCGTCTTTTGCGTTGTCGATTGTCAAAACCGCGATGATTTTCTTTTCTTCAATAATTTTGCGAATATCCGCCATAACTTGCCTTTCAAATTATCTTTGCACGCGGGCCGAACCGCCGCTTGCGAGTTTCTTGACTTCCGCAAGGCGCGCCGAAGAAGTGTCGCCGGGGGTTGTCATTGCCAAGGCTCCGTGCGCCGCGCCGAAATCGACAGCCATTTGCGGGTCGCCAAGCTCCATAAGCCCGTAAATAAAGCCGGAAGCAAAGCTATCGCCGCCGCCAACCCTGTCGAAAATTTCCAATCCGGGGCGTTTTTTCGATTCAAAGAATTCGCCGTTATGCCAGCAAATTGCGCTCCAATCATTGACGGTCGCGCTCTTCACTTCGCGCAAAGTCGTGCCAATCGCCTTGAAGTTCGGATACGCCTTCACAACCTGCCCTATCATTTTCTTGAAAGACTCAACTTGAACGTTCGACACGTCCGCCCCCAAGCCTTCCACTTCAAAGCCCAAGCATGCGGTAAAATCCTCTTCGTTCCCAATCATGACATCGACGTATTTTGCGATTTCCTTGTTGACTTCCTGCGCCTTCGCGTGCCCGCCGACGCTCTTCCAAAGAGACGGGCGGTAATTCAAGTCGTATGAAATGACAGTGCCGTGCTTGCGGGCGGCTTTCATGGCTTCGATTACGACTTCGGGGGCGGTTTCGGAAAGAGCCGCAAAAATTCCGCCGGTATGCAGCCACCTTACGCCGTCTTCGCCGAAGATTTTTTCCCAGTCGAAATCGCCCGCCTTTAATTTCGAGCATGCGGAGTTGCCGCGGTCGGAGCATCCAACCGCGCCGCGGACGCCGAAGCCGCGCTCAGTGAAGTTCAAAGGGTTGCGAACGTTTTTGCCTACGCCGTCGCTTTCAAACCACTTGACGTATTTCATATCGACACCGCCCTGCAATATGAAGTCTTCGAGCAGATAGCCGATTTCGTTTTCCACAAACGCGCTCGCAAGAGCCGCGCGAAGACCGAAACAGCGACGCAAGCCCCTTGCCACGTTGTATTCGCCGCCGCCTTCCCATGCGGTGAAACTGCGGGCAATACGGGTGCGGGTATCGCCGGGATCGAGGCGCAGCATTACTTCGCCAAGAGACAAAATATCGTATTTGCAATCGTTTGAGGGCTTAACTTTAATCATATCGTAATTTTTGTTGAATATGTTTAAGAATTCTTAAAAAAGACAAAAAACACAAGCATTTTTTAAAAAATCAACCCCGAACCGAAGATGTGCGGATAATAAGCTCCCCTTCGCAGTCGAAATGTCCGTTGCCCTGACCTTTAGCGACGGCGTAAAAAGCCTTGCGCACTGCAATGTCAACCGACTGGCGGTAGGAAGTGATTGAGGGCATAAAGCAGGCGGAAGTTGAAATATCGTCAAAGCCCGTGATTAAAATGTCCTGCGGAACGCGTATATTTGCCTGCGCAAAGCGTTTTATTATGCTCATTGCAATGACATCCGACGCGCATACCACGGCGTCGGGCAAATCGCCCTTTTTCAAGATTATTTCAGCCAAATCCACGCCCGAATCCATATCGTTTTCGCAAAGGCTGTTCAAAGAATAAGCCCGAGAGAATTTTTCGCCCGTGAAAGAATTTAAAAACGCCGTTTCCCTGCGCGAATGAATAGAGGTGTTTCTGCGGGCAAACACAACTTTCGAGACTTTCTGCTCCAATAGATGGGAGCGGATTGACCTCATCGCCAAATTTTCGTCAACCGACGCCGAAAGCTTCAATTCGCCGTCCTCGCCATGACCGATTCTGGCAATGGGAATTTCCTTGAAGTCGGCAAGCCACGACATATTTCCGTATGAGCCGACGATTATGATGCCGTCGACGCTGTGCTTGTAAAGCGGGCGCAAACTCTGCTCGGAAACCGAACGGTTCGTAAGCCCGACCAAAAGTATGGAGAAATTTTCATCGTTTGCCACTTTTTGAAGCTCGCCGATGACCTTCGTAAAAAACGGATCGTAAAAATCGTAAACCACGACGCCGATTGTGGCGCTCTTTTTGCCTTTCAAAGACAGCGCTGCAAGGCTCGGAACGTAGTTCATCTTCTTTGCAAGATTTTCCACCTCTTTTATAATCTCACTTCTTATGCCGATTTCTTCCGCCCTGCCTGAGAGCACCCTTGACACCAAAGATGTCGAAACTCCCAATTTTTTCGCTATGTCTTTTTGCGTGACCTTCATACAGACTAAAATATATAAACTTTTGTTATTTTGCAAAAGCCCAAATCTTTTGTCGAGTTTTTAAATAAAAAAGATTGACTAACTATTCAATCGAATGAGATTATGTAAACGCTTATGGTACATTTTATAAACGACAATTTTCTTTTGCTGAACGAAACATCGAAAGAGCTGTATTTTAAATACGCCAAGCCGATGCCAATCATAGACTTCCACTGCCATCTCCCCCCGCAGGAGATTGCCGAAGACAAGCATTGGGAAAACATCGCCCAAGTCTTTCTGGGCGGCGACCACTACAAGTGGCGCGCAATGCGCTCAAACGGCATCGACGAAAAATTCATAACAGGCAACGCTTCCGACCGCGAAAAATTTGAAAAGTTCGCCGAAACGATGCCCAAACTCCTCAGAAACCCCATTTACCACTGGACGCACCTCGAACTCGCGCGCTTTTTCGGCATAGACGACATTCTCCTAAGCCCGAAAACAAGCGATGAAATTTGGAGCCGCGCAAACGAGGTCCTGCAAAACGGGCTTGGCGCGAGAAAGTGCATGAAAACCGCCTACGACGTCAAAACCGTATGCACCACCGACGACCCAGCAAGCGACTTGAAATACCATAAGCAAATCGCAAGCGAAAACATCGGCGTAAAAGTCTTGCCGACATTCCGCCCCGACAAGGCCCACTCGGTCGAAGCTCCGCAGGCGTTTGCATCGTATATGAA
>JAGBWO010000143.1 GCA_017629765.1 Opitutales bacterium
GAATTCGAGAAGTCAAAAGAGTAAACCGCGCTTTTAAAAGACGGGGCGAAATCAACGCCTATTTCCTGCCCGTCCAAAATGGCAGAATAAGAATAAGGCGAGATTTTTTCATTGTCCAAAGTCGAACTTTCCGGAGCGGAATCCCCGACGAAGGGCAGTATGCCGTTGCCCGAAAAGATATTGCGGTGCGAAGGCGAAACAAGCGAAAAATCTTCAACAATCCAAGTCGCAAAATCCTGCCTTTTCGGATAAACCCTGAGCATTGAATGCGGAAGCTGGACTGTCGGAAGGCTTGGAACAAGCGTATGGCTTATGTTCCCCATATAAGGATTTACATATTTTACATAATCCTGCGCGAACATTCCGCAGGCCAACATAAACAAAAAATTAAAAACCGCCCTTTTCATAAAGATTTAAAAATAAAAAATAACCGCCCTTCCGCAAGCAAAATCAAATAAATTGTTTTTTCTTGACCAAGCTGTTTTTTTTTTATAATAAGAACTTATGAATTTAAAAACGTTATTTTATGCCTCATTGACATTTGCATGTTCTTCAACGGGACTTATCGCAGCCGACGTATGGCGCGCCCCGATAGAAGACGTACCCGAAGGAGACTGGTCGGATAGCCTGACATGGGCAGGAGGCAACGTTCCGACAAGCTCGGACACCGCAAAAATCGACAAATACGGCTCCGTAACAAATTCAAGCACCGACGAATCCATCAACAGGCTCGACTTGTTTTCAGGCACCTTAAACGTGACATCGGGAACATTTTCAGCTTCGGTTTCCATGGTTCGCGCGGGAACCCTCAACATAAGCGGAACTGCCGATTTCCAAACGACATCCGCTTTTAATTCGGGCGACGGAGAAGACCACCGGTATATCCACGAAGATCAAACAGTTATAAATGTTTACGGCGACGCCAAAGTTACCGATAAAAATTGGGGCGTTTTAATTGGCGAAGAAGCAAATACAATAGATTCCGTAGCCAATTTTTACGGCAACTCCGTAATTACAACAGCTAATAATAATAACGGCGTAAAAATCGGCAATTCGCGAACATGGGCGGAATCGGCTACGGCGAAATCCACCTTGAACGTTTTTGAAAATTCCACGGTAAACGCTTCCACTCTTTATCTCTATAAAAATGCGGAATTGAACGTTTACGGAGACGCCGTTTTCAACGCGTCAAACAAGGCTTATTTGGGCGACACGAAAACCAATACCGTTGCCAAGGTCGATTTAAAGGGCAATTCCGTAATGAATTTGAAAAACTACTCTTTCATTTCCAATGCGGCAATAATAACTGTCAGCGAAAACGCAACCTTGAATTTCACGCAAAACCTGCTTGTAGGAACTTCGGACAACAGCAACTCCGCCAACACAACCTCGGGGCACCTCATATTAAAGGACAACGCAAAACTCACCGCGCAAAACCATACTTTGATAATGTACGGCGACAAGTCCACAATCGAGCTTCACGGTTCCAATATAAAACCCGCCGACGGACAATCTTACATGGTAAAGTGCCTCGGACTTACCGAACAGGCCGACAGCATCGGAACGGGAGGCACAATGAAATTTGTAGCCGATAAAAATGGTATTTCTACATTCAAAGCAGGTTGGATTGAATATGCCGATGTTGATGCTCAAACCTCATACGCATTAGAGCTTGATTTCTCAAACTTTGCTCCTGCGGAAGGAGAAGGAACATATTCTTTTAACGTTATTTCCTCGGCAAACAACTGGAACGGAAGAGAAGCCGGCATTATGCAAACCTATTTTAACGAAGCTGAAATAGGAAACGAAGATCTTGTAAAAATAATAAAGGCAAACGATGCCGACTCTTACGAATTCTTTATAGCAGACGGAGGCAGAACATTCGGCATAACATATAATTATGTTCCCGAACCCTCGACATACGCGGCGATTTTCGGCGCATTGGCTCTCGCATTTGCGGCATACCGCAGAAAAAAGTAAGCCTTTGCGCAATAAAAAATTTTCAAGCCCTTCCTTTTTGAAGGGCTTTTTTTGGCGACATAAAAACCTTGATTTGAAATACTCTTTTGATATTTTAATCCAAAAAAAAAGAAAACCTTATAAACATAAATACGCTATGAAAAAACTAAAAAACATTCTCTCAATCCTCTTTTTATCAATAATTGCAACTGCGGCGTTTGGGCAGTCCGAAGCCAAAAAAACGGCCGTGCTTGCCGCCGATCCAAGCGGACTTGCATTGAAGGACGCAGTTAAAGATTTTTTGCAAAAGCAGGGCTTTGAAGTGACCGATTTGACGGGGCAGGAACATCAAAACTATTTTGACGTCGGATTTAATCTCGGCAAGGCGATGTCGGAAAATAAATACGATTTCGGGTTTGTCTTTTGCGGAACCGGCATGGGGGTGAATTTGGTGGCAAATAAGTTCAGCGGAGTGTTTTGCGCCCTCTGCGAAAGCGTTGAGACAGCCAGGCTTTCTCGCGTGGTAAATAACGCAAATGTCCTTGCAATGGGCGGAAAAATCGTAAATCCCGAAAAAGCCAAAGAAATGGCGCTTGCCTTTGTTTCGACAAACTTTGCAAAAGACAACGACTTTCTAAACAAATCCTATAACCGCGTTGTAGAGCTATCAAAAGAAATTGCCGAAATAAACGCAAAATCTTCTAAAAAATAATGTGCGCAAAATTCTGCCTGATTTTAACGCTTCTATGCGCCGCCCCATTCGCGCTTGCGGAAATAAAAGTGCGCCCTTCGATAGACGAAGCCACTGCAAATTCTGCGCAATGGAACGGTTTTAAAAAGACTAATTTTAAAATCGGAGACTGCGCGGCGTTTATTGTCGAGCCGCAAGCTCCGCGCAAAGACAAAGCCTGGATAGTCCGCCCCGCATGGTGGGGGGCTTTTGCAAATGCCGACCACGAACTATTGAAGCAGGGATTTTATGTGGCATTTGTAGATATGTCGTACACGGGCGCAAGCGAAGACGCCATGCAGATTTTAGACAGAATGTACGATGTCTGCACAAAGAAGTACGGACTCTCAAAAAAAGCGGCTCTCGAAGGATTGAGCAGAGGCGGGCTTGCAAGCCTGATGTGGGCAAACCGCTCGCCGCAGAAGCTCGCCTGCGTGTATGTCGATAATCCCGTTTGCGACGTGATGACAATATCCCCGAAATTCATAGAGGAAATACGCGGCGAGTGGGGTTTGCGGGATATGCAAAACTTCAAGGGAAGCCCGATTTTTAACTACAAAAAACTTGCAAAAAGCAAAGTCCCCGTGCTTTTCATTGCGGGGCTTTTGGACGAAACAGTGCCGAACGCGACAAACGCAAAACCTTATGTGGAAGCTTTCAGGAAAGCGAATGGCTCAATAAAATATATTGAAAAACCCGACGGCAAACACCATCCGCACGGGCTGCAAAATCCCGAACCGATTGTGGACTTCATAAAATCGGCGTACGACAAAATTTAATCTGAAAAATCCGCAGGCAACGCGGATTTTTTTTTTGCAATTTTCAATGAAACAATCCGATAAAGAATTATGAGCATTGAAAAAGTAAATTCGCAAAATTTTGAACATATATTGTCCGAAAACAAATTCGTGGTATTGGAAGCGTTTGCAACCTGGTGCGGATATTGCAAAATGTTTGCGCCGACTTTGGAAAGCGTGGCAAGCGATTTCCAAGACAAGGTGAAATTCTGCAAAATCGACGCGGACGAAAACCAAGACTACATAGAAAGCTTAGGGGTTGATTTATACCCCACTATGCTTTATTTCAAAGACGGAGATTTGGTGAAAAAAGTTCCAAATGTCGCCACAAAAGACTCTTTAATTTCAGAGCTTAACGC
>JAGBWO010000144.1 GCA_017629765.1 Opitutales bacterium
AGCGCACCGTGCGGTAAACGTCTTTCGGCGCCGGATTTTTCAGTCCGTAAGTCTTCATGTCTTGCGTTGAATAGCCCATCCAGATTTCCATGCCTCCCGGGTCTTTTTCGAAATTGCCGCGGTTATATCCGCCGCAATTTATGCGCACCGCCTCTTGGCGGACAGGCTCGCGCGCGATAAATCCGAAGCCGTTTTTGCCCCATTTTTCGTTGTTGACATCGGCGTGTTTATTTTGCGAAACATACAAAGATTCCTTCACCTTTACATTCCAGCCGTCAACCTTAATCACGGGAGAATCGTCTTTCAAATCGTCTTTGCGGCATTCGATTGTAATGCGCTTGGTTTCGTTTGGAACAAGCGATACATAGTTGTCGGAATACATCACAGGCAAAATTCTCTTTTTTGACTTTTTGCCCTGCAACTGCAAGTGCGTCATAAGCGCGATGTTCGGCGTCGGATTTTTGATAACCATATCTAAGATTACCCTATTGCCGATCATACGCATATTTGCCTTGGTTTCAAGCTGAACTTCCGGCAGATTATTCAGGTCTTTCATATCATCGGCGGAAGCAAGCCAATTGTCGTCATTTAGGCGTTTTGAATCCGCCGGATTCGCCGCGCAATTATGCCAATAGAAGTTTTCGGAAACCAAGCCCTTATTGTTGAAGAGCTTCAGCTTGATGAAGTGGACCTTGCTTGTTTCTTCCGGAAATTTAACATCGGCAATCTTTTCGACAGAAGTTTTACCGACTTTGATTCCTTTGAAGTTCTTTTGCAACGCCACAGTTCCGTCCAAATTATAAACGACAAGTTCGGCCTTCAAGCCGGAAAGGGACTTTTGGGTGTGGTTTACAACCTGAATAATTCCGCCGTCGGTTTCGCTATACTGAATATGGATTGGCTCATTGGCGTTTTTAATGGCAAAGAACGTTGCGTTTGGCTCCAAGTCATACTGAATCATCTGCCATACAAAGCTCGGCTGGGCGGGGATTGTCATCCATAGCAATACGCCTTGCGCCGGATTAAACATACGCGTAAGCCTGCCTTCGTACATTGCCTTGTGGGATTCGTAATTCATAATTTGCGATTTGCGCACAAAGTCCGGCAAATTGATTGGCGCGCCAAGGCGGGTTTTCATAAAGCGGATATGCTTTCTGCCGTCGCCGGCGCAATAGTTATGCTCCGCCCAAGAATCCGTCACGCCAAACCATTCGCTTTTGGGGAACATGCCTTGAATCGACTCTATGGTAGGAACCGACAGCGCGCCAATTTCGGTTTTGAAAGTTTCATTTTTGTTGAAGCGCGGATTCTCGATATATCGCTGGAAAGCGACTTGCGGGAACCAGCAGTAAGGCCCGCCCGAGTTAAAGCCAAGCTTGTCGCCCGAATTCGCCTGGTAATGGCGCAGGGGGTCTAACTCTAAAACCAAAGCGCGCATCCTGTCGTTTAAGTATTTCGGCGGAGTGGCCTCATTGCGCCCGCACCACAAAACGATTGACGGATGGTTGCGGTAATTCAAAATCTTGTCGCGCATATTGGCAAGATAGACCAAGTTGTTTTGGGGCTCGGCAAACTGCCAGAATTCCTCCCAAAGCATAATGCCGTATTTGTCGCAAAACTCGGCAAGCTCATCGGTTCTGCTTTGGCCGCCCCAGTTTCTAATCATATTCAAATTTGCGTCGCGGTGCATTTTCACCTGTGTTTCGAGCCTGTCGCGGTCGAGACGCTTCAAGGATTCGTCCATACCCCAGTTTCCGCCTTTCATAAACACTCTGACGCCGTTTATGGAAAGCGCAAAATTCTTGTTGCCCTCCTCGAAATATTCAAACTTGCGAATGCCGAAATTAAGATTTCTCGCATCGCTTTCGCGCCCTTCGACCTCAACTGAGAGTTCAAGCTTGTACATTTCCGGCTTGCCCAGACCGTTGCACCACCAAAGGCGCGGATTTTTTATGTTCAATTTTTCAAATTCCTGCGGCGTAAATTTCACAACCGCGCTTTCCCAGCCTTTCAGCCCGATTTCCTTTTGCAGCTTTACGCCTTCAAATTCGATTTTTACCAAAGCTTTTTTGGGATATTCAGATACATTCTTGACGGGAACGTCTATGGAGACGGTAGCCAAGTCCAGTTTGGGCAATTCGGGCAAGTCGGTTTTTACATAAGGGTCTTCCAAAACGACGTCTCCGCTCGAAGCCAAATAGACGCGATTCCAAATGCCGCTGTTTCTGTCGCGAATGCCCGACTGCCAGTCCCATCCCTGAGAGCTTGAAAAGCTTGCCGCGTCCATGCACGACTCCCCTCCGCAAGGGCCGCTTGTCGTTCCCATTGTGTGTTCCGACGGAATTCCGGGGTTGGGCGGCGGAGAAACCCTGACTGCGATAACCGACGGCTTGCCGGCTTCCACTTTAAAATCTTTTGTTATGTCGAAATTTTCCCTGATGAATGCGCCGTTTATGTTGCCCAATTTTCTTCCGTTTAACCAAACTTCAGAATTGTAGTTGACGCCCGTAAATTTAAGCCAGATGCGCCTGCCTCCAAAGTCTTCGGGAATATTTGCAA
>JAGBWO010000145.1 GCA_017629765.1 Opitutales bacterium
GCTTTGTACACGGCGCATTGTGCGTTTCTTACAGCGGGCAATGCTCCCTAAGCCACGCAATCGGCGGCAGAAGCGGAAACCGCGGCGAATGCGCGCAGCCCTGCCGAATGCCGTATGTCCTCGAAGATTCAAACGGCAAAATCGTCTCAAAAGAAGCGCACTTTCTCTCGCTAAAAGATATGAACCGCTCAAAGTCGCTCGGGGAAATGCTTAAAGCGGGGGTAAGCTCATTCAAAATAGAAGGCAGGCTTAAAGATGCCGATTATGTGAAAAACATCACGGCGCACTATCGCGGAATTTTGGATAAAGAAATAGAAAAAATCGGACTTATCCGCGCAAGCTTCGGCGAAAGCTCCTTTCCATTCGAGCCGAATCCGTCAAAGACATTCAACCGCGGTTTTTGCGAATATTTTTTGAAAAACCAATCCGAAAAATGCGCAAGCTTCGACACGCCGAAATCGAAAGGCGAATTTGTCGGCAAAATCATAAAGCCCGTTAAAGGCGGCTTTATTGCGGATTTCAAAGGGCTTCAAAACGGGGACGGAATTTTGGTAAAAAATCCAGACGGTAGAATTTTCGGGACTCTCGTAAACTCCTCCGAAAACGGAAAAATTAAATGCGCCTCAACTTTTCCCGCATGCGTGGGAGCCGAAATTTGGCGCAACAAAAGTACCGCTTTTGAAGCTCAGATAAAGGAAGAGTGTGTCCGCAAAATAGGAATAGACGCCGAATTTTCCGAAACGCCAAGCGAATACAAAATCGCATTTTCCCATTCGCCCACAAATTCCGTTTCCGAAATAAAAATCGAAAAAAGCAAAACAGAACCCGCGCAAAATTTCGGCGCGGCAAAGGAGAGAATTTCCGAAAGCCTTCAAAAATCGGGCGGAACGAATTTTGAAATAAAATCGCTCAAATTCCCGTCTAAAACCGCTCCGTTTTTAAAGGCGTCGGAAACAAACGCAATCCGCAGAAATCTGCTTGAAAACCTTGAAAACAAAATAGCAGAACACCACGAATCAAAACGGAAAACCGAACGCGCCAAGCCGAAATTCTCCCGCATTAAAAAAGAATTTTTCGACGCCGACTACAGGGCAAACGCCTCAAACAAAAAAGCTACGGATTTCTACGAAAAATGCGGCGTCAAAATAGAAGAACCCGCGCTTGAATGCGAAGAGGCGAAGCTTTCGGGCAAAGAGCTGATGCGCACGAAACACTGCATTTTGCGGGAGCTTGGCATGTGCAAAAAAAACGGAAGCTTCCCGAAAGATTTAAAAGAGCCGCTGATACTGAAAAACGGCGAAACTTCGCTAAAAATACGCTTTAACTGCGGCAGCTGCGGAATGTCGATTTTTAATACTCACTTCAAAAGCTCGGAAGCCCGTTGAGACAAACTCCTTGCTTTCTTCAATTCGGAAATCGCGTCCAGAAGATTTGACTTGAAAGCCCCTTCGTCCCCTTCAAAGGCGCTGTCGTACATTCTTCCCATTGCAACCATGGCGTTGAAATATATCGGATTTGTCCACGGAAGCTCGACTTTGATTTCGGCTATGCGCTTTGAAATTTCCCTTTTTATCTCGTCCCTACGCGCAAAAATATCTTCTCCGGCAATGATTTCGGCAGGCTCGCCCTTGCGCATTTTTTGTATTGTGAAAAAGTACGACGCATCGGAATCGGAAGCCTTCAAATCTTTTACGCCCGAAAGCCGCGCGTAAATTTCGCCGTAAAGCGCGGTTAAAAATTTGTCGCCATAGTTTGCGCCGAAGCGCGAAGCCAAATAGTCGCTTGAAGGCGCGCCGCTTAGCGTAAAATATTTCAGCATTTCAAACCAAACCTTTGAATTGCCCCCGCAAAGGGAGCGCAAAGCCAAAAGGGAAAAATACGAAGACGCCTCCATCTTCAAAATGTCGCCGCCCGATTTTGGAGAGTAATTGAATACGTCCGTAATTTTATCGGCTCCGGTGCTTTTTAAGCTGCGGGCAAGCTCAATCGGCGCAAATTCGGCAATTTGACGCGCAATCATTGCCCTGAGCGCAAGCTCAATCCAATAAGGATGGCTTTTTTCCCCTCCAAATTCCGCCGCATAAACCCGCAGGTATATGTTTGCAAGGCGCGCGTAAAACTCGCCAAGCGGAAGATTTTTCGAGCATTTTACAGACAAGACAATGTCAAAGCGGAATCTCGATGTCTCCAAAAAATCGCCCTTAAAATCAGCTTCGCTTTCAGACAAAAAATGAATCTCTATCGGGGTTTTGAATTTTTCAACCGACCCGAACATTTCCTCTACCGCCTGTTCCGCCTTGCCAACAAGGGTAAACCCGAAATTGCGAAGCTCCAAATTTTTTGAAAACACGATAAACGCCGATTTCGAGCTTTCGGAATAAAACAATTTATCGGTTTCAGGCAGCTTTCCGTCCAAGTTTTTGGCGGAGCTTTTTGCGATTTCCTCATCGAGGCGTTTTTCCAAAGAAAACTCCCCGCCCCGCGCAAAAGAAAGCGCAGACGCGAAAATCAAACCCGCCGCCAGTAAAATTTTCATTTTTCCAAAATCAAAAATCCGTTTTCAGCCTCTATCCCGCAATTTGAAAAAGCCTCGGCAGCCTCTCTTGGCAAACCGCATTCCAAATATTTTCTTGTGATTATTTTTAAGATTATTTTTGCAATCGGCAAGGGAATTTTCGCGCGCGCCAAAGCGGCACCCGAAAAGGCCGCACGACCGCCAGAAATTTTGAAATAAAACGACAGGCGGGAAGATGGGGCAAGAAACAAAACCGGCGAATTTACGGCTATGGAAACTTTGAGGGTATCGCCGTCCAACTCAAAGTCGGGAGCAAACAAAATTTCCCCGGCAGACACTCCTTTTTTGCAAAAATCCTCATACAGGATTTTCGAAATCTCCCCCTTGAAGCCCGAAACGGAAAATTTTTCGCGCCTGCGGCTTTTGTCCTTCAAGAAATCGACTACGCAAGACGGCGATGACTGCGCGGGAACTCCGCAAAATCCGTCCTCCAGCGCCAAGACGCAAAAAAAGCCCGCGACAGCCCCCAATATTGACGCCAGCGCGCAAAAAAGCGCGAACGAAAATATCGGCAAAACTATCGCAAGCTTTTTCAAAATCCGGCAAATTTTAGTATGAACGCCCCTCTTTATGCTCGAAGTAGTTTATGTAGGCGCAGTTCAAAACCTTGTAGCCACCCGGAGTGGGATAATCGCCTGAGAAGAACCAGTCGCCCGAAGAGCTTTTTACAGCCTTGTGCAAATCTTCTATCGAAAGGAAAACCGTTTCAAGCTCGCCCTTCCAAGACACATTCGGCGGATATACAAGCTCTGCGATTTTCTTTGAAATTTGCTCGGTCGTAAAGCAGTCGTAAATGCGCTTTACATAGTTTTTCATATCCTTCGGGTCTTTGTCCGCCTGCGCGCAGCACTGCTGGTAAACTTCAAGCAGAACCTCCTTCTTGCCGCTTTCCTTGCAAAGCTCGACGGCGGCCTGAAAAGCGATAAACTTGCCAAGCTCGCTCATGTCAATGCCGTAGCAGTCCGGATAGCGGATTTGCGGAGCCGTTGAAACTATCACAATCTTGCGCGGGTTTATGCGGCTTAGTATCCTCAAAATCTGCTGGCGCAAAGTCGTGCCGCGGACAATGGAGTCGTCGAGGCATATCAATGCGTCTTCGGGGCGCACAACATCGTATGTTATGTCGTAAACGTGGGACGCCATTTGCATTCTGTCCTTTTCGGAAGATATGAAAGTGCGCAGCTTTATGTCCTTATGCACAACCTTTTCGCCGCGCGGCCAGTTGTCGAGAATGAGCTTGTCCAAGTCTTCCCCCGTAAGGGTTTTTCCCGA
>JAGBWO010000146.1 GCA_017629765.1 Opitutales bacterium
TAAAACAGGCGTCTTTCGTAAACACCATTGCAACGGTCTGCAAAATTCTGCCGTTAGTCGTTTTCATAATCGTTATGGTTGTAGCCTTTAATTTCGATAAATTTTCGTTCGATTTTTGGGGCCATTCAACCCTGAACGGAGAAACGAATTTAGGCTCCCTGCCAAGCCAAATTAAAAGCACAATGCTTGTGACTCTCTGGGCGTTCATAGGCATAGAAGGCGCAGTTGTCCTCTCCGGAAGGGCAAAAAGCCCGAACGATGTCGGCAAAGCCACGATTTTAGGTTTTGCGGGCGGTCTTTTGGTCTTCGTTCTGCTCTCAGTGCTTCCGTTCGGAGCAATGAGCCAAGCCGAGCTTGCCGCCGTAAAAAACCCTTCAACCGCAGGCGTCCTTGAACATATTGTAGGGCCTTGGGGCGCGTGGCTTATGAATATAGGGCTAATCATCGCCATTCTCGCAAGCTGGCTTGCATGGACTATGATTACCGCAGAAGTTCCATACGCCGCCGCAAAAGACGGAACGTTCCCGAAAATCTTCGCAAGGGAAAACGCAAACGGCTCCCCTTCCGTCTCGCTGTGGATTACAAGCCTTTTGATGCAGCTTGCAATGCTTATGGTGTATTTTTCAAACGACGCATGGAACACGATGCTCAGCATTACGGGCGTAATGGTATTGCCCCCGTACCTCGCAAGCACAGCGTATCTTTGGAAAATCTCAAAGGACGGCGAGCTGAAAAAAGACACGAAATTCGTAAACCCAAAGACGGCTCTCGCATGCGCGGTGTTGGGTTCGATTTTTTCAGTCTGGCTAATCTACGCGGCGGGGCTTAAATATCTGCTGCTGTCCATAATCTTCCTTGCAATCGGCATTCCGTTTTTTGTGAAGGCGAGAAAAGAGCATTCGCAAAAAATCTTTGAAAAAATCGAAAGGATTGCCGCTTCGATTATCGCAGCAATTGCGGTTGTGGCAGTGGCGCTGCTTGCGACAGGCAAATTGAAGCTCGGCTCTGACTCCGCTTCATCCGCCCCCGCAAGCCAAAGTTCCGCAAAAAAAATCGACGCAAAAAAAGACGTTGCCCCGCTTACAAAACGGCACGGCGAAAATGTCATAATTCTGGAAGAGATAACCGACATAGAAGAAACGTTGTATTAAAAAGACAAGGGGATCTTTTCAAAAGAGAGCGCTCCCCTTTTATTTCAAACAAACAAAAAAATTTCTTAACGGCATGAAAAAAAACATCTTATTATCCATTGCATTTTTAACAAGCGCAACCCTGTTTTCCCAGACTTCCGGCACAGAACAATTTACATTGCCCTATGGGAATTTCGGCATAGACTATGTTTCGTCGGAGATTACAAGCGCAAAAGAAAAACTCTACGACAAAACAGGCATAACCCTGTCGTACGACTATTATGCGGACGTATTTACCAATCTTTCCGGCGGCAAAAACCACGGAACGAACTACACCCACATAATGATTTTCGAGGCCGCCCTCGACCTTGAAAAAACCGTCGGGCTAAAAGGCGCAAGCCTCACGGTTTCGGGAGCGTACAATTCGGGGAAAGACCTATCCCAAAAAATAGGCAACTTCTTTACCATATCGGAATCGAGCGTCACCAAAGGCTGGATGTTCTACGAGCTTTACTACAAGCAAAAGTTCGAATTCAACGAAACCAACAGCTTGTCGGTCAAAGCGGGAAGACTCAGCATGTCTGACGACTTCGCAAGCATGCCGATA
>JAGBWO010000147.1 GCA_017629765.1 Opitutales bacterium
CTTGTAATAGACGAATCGCTAAGGGTCGGCAAACGGGTCGTCATAGGTTTTGTAAATTACGGCTATTGGTACAACCGGCTGCATTTGGCGTTGAAAGGGCGCAGAACCGTCAACAAAGTCTTTGAAAACGACTGGTATTGCGCGCGCCCGATGAACCAAATATCCATAGTTTCCTTTAAAGAATTTTGCGCAAATAACGATATAGCCATAAACAGAAGCCATTTTTTGCGCGGAAACTGGCGCACCCAATGCAAATTCCTGCCGAATTTAATGGCGGGCTATGCCTTGTTTGAAATTTCAAAGAAATAAAATTATGAACTGCGAAGTATCGGAAAAAACATCAAACAAACAAAATCCTTTCGGGGAAATAAAAAAACGCTTTTTGGAAGAGCGAAAAATCTTTTTGTGGGGGGCGGTTGACGGCAAGTCTTCCGCAGAAATCGTCGAACAGCTCATTTATTTGGATATGCTCGACCACGAAAAGGAAATCACATTTTATATAAACACTCCCGGCGGCTCGATTTCCGACGGGATGGCGGTTTACGACACAATAAAGCTCATAAAGGCTCCCGTAAAGGTTGTTGTAACGGGAATTGCCATGAGCATGGGCTCCATACTTCTTTCGGCGGCCCCCAAGGGCAGGCGTTTTTTGTTTCCCCATTCAAGCGTTATGATACACCAGCCGCTTATAATGGGAGAAATGAGCGGAACGGCCGTTGAAATGCACATTCAGGCAAAAGAAATGGAGCGCATGCGCGAGATATTGAATAAAATTTTGGCGGACGCATCGGGGCAGCCCCTTGAATAAATAGCAAGAGATACCGACAGGGACTTTTATATGACAGCCGAAGAAACCATTGCCTACGGTCTTGCGGACGCAATAATAACTGAGATGTGAATTCTTTAATGCAAAACGCCGCATTGTCTTTGCAATGCGGCGTTTATATTTGGTTAAATCTTTTATAATATCCTTAAAATCGTAATCTTCCGAATAAAAAACACAAGTATTCCGTAAAAACTTTGCGTCTTGGCAATATACGTTTTCTTATTCTTTTTTCGATAAAAAGTTATTTATGAAAATAAAAAAACCCGATTAAAAACCGGGTTTTTTATTTTATCAGATTACTTTAAGCGTTTTTTTGCCTCTGCAACGCCGGCAAATTCTTTTGCCATATTTGCGAGAGTTGTCGCAATAAAGTTTGATCGATTGCGGTTGTCCAATTCCGCCATTTTATCGATTTGTTCAACTAACGGCTTTGGAAGACTGATTGATATTTGTGTCATTCCGCTGTCTTTTGATCCTGATAGTGATTTTGGAGTTCTGCCCATATATTTCTTTCTTTTGGATTAAATTTTTATTTCCTAATGCTTCTAATTTTCTAAAAGCAAAAGATTTGTATTTTCTAATAATATATTATTGAAATAATTGATAAATTTTTTGTCAATTATTTTTTATCGGAAATAAAAATATTTTTTTAGAATTTTTTTCCAAATTTGTTTACGGGGTTTGAAAACGGTTTTTTATTTCGAAAAAGTCTTTTTTTCGATGCCGACGGCTTTTTCCACGTCTTGCAGGCGCTTGAACATATCCGGAAGCTTTTCTTTTAGAATGTCGAGTTTGTGCGCCGTCATAAAGGGATACGCCGGAGTTCCCCTTACATATTCATTCGGCTTTAAATCGTGGTTTATGCCGCTTTGCGCTCCGACTTTCGCACCGTCTCCAAGTTCGATATGCCCGACAACCCCGACTTGCCCGCCCAAAATGCAGAAATTGCCGAGCTTTGTGCTGCCTGAAATTCCAGTCTGGGAGACAATGAGGCATCCTTTGCCAATGCGCACATTGTGGGCGATTTGCACGAGGTTGTCGATTTTTGTGCCTTCCCCGACAACAGTCTTGTCAAATCTTGCTCTGTCGATAGTCGTGTTTGCGCCGATATCGACATCGTCTTCAAGCACGACTTTTCCGACTTGGGGAATGCGGATGTGCTTGCCGTCCTTATAGGCGTAGCCGTAGCCGTCCGAGCCAATGACAGCTCCCGGCTGAACCCTGCTGCGCTTGCCGACTTCGCAGTAATCCATAATTACGGCGTTTGGCATAATCCATGCGTCGTCTCCGATTACCGCCGAAACTCCGATGTAGTTGTTTGCCTGAATCCGCGCGCCTTCGCCGATTTTCGCATTGGCGCAGACGACTGCGTTCGGGCCGATAATCGCGGTTTTTGCGACTTTTGCGGACGGGTCGATTACCGCGCTCGGGTGAATGCCCGCCTTGGGCTTCTGCCAGAGGACCGCTTCTATAAGCGCGCAGATTTTTGCAAGCTCGATTGACGGGTCGTCGACAAATATCGCGGTTGTGTTTTCCGAAACTCCGCCTTTGTAGGAGCGCGGAAGAAGGATTGCGCCCGCCTGCGATTTTTCCACTTCATGGGCGTATTTTTTGTTTCCCAAAAAGCTTAAATCCGACGCTTTGGCTTCGGAAAGCCCGGCTATTCCGGATAGGGTTTTGGAAGTGTCGCCTTTAACTTCCGGATTTGAGAATATTTGAAGGAGGTCTTGTATTTTGTATTCTTTCATCGTCTTTTGAAATTATTTTTGCTTGTTTTGGCTTAGCGCGGCCGGAGGAGTGTTGTATTCCACGCGCGAGTGAAGCATATTTTGCAGCGTGAAAATAAAGCTTTCCCTTACCCTTGCGAGCTGTTTTAGGGTAATCGAAGATTCGTCGAGCTGGTTGTCGTTCATTTTAGACTGGAAGTTTTTATCGACAAGCTCTTCTATCGAGTGGGAAGTTACGCGTTTTAGCGAGCGCGACGCCGCCTCGCACGAGTCTGCGAGCATTATTATGGCGGATTCGGGCGACTGCGGGCGCTTGCCTTCGTGGCGGAATGTGCTTTCTTCTATGCCGTTATCGCGCAAAATTTGAAGCAGTGTTTCCTTGTTTGCATTTGCCCCCGCAAGATTTAAAGCCTTGTTGTAAAAATAGCTTATGACGGAATTTCCGTGATGCTGCAAAATGGCGTCAAGCACGACCGGAGGCATTTTATATCTTTTGGCAAGCTCCAAGCCTTCCCTTATATGGCTTTTTATTATGAGCGCGCTCATTGTAGGGCTTTGGCTGTCGTGGGGGTTGTTTGCCGCCTGGTTTTCCGCAAAAAATTCCGGCTTTATGAGCTTTCCTATATCGTGGTAAAGCCCGCCGACAGCGCATTCAAGGGGATTTGCCCCGATTTTAACCGCCGCCTGTTCGGCAATTTGGGATACCATAAGGCTATGGTGGAATGTTCCCGGAGCCTCCATTTGAAGCATCCTCAAAAGCGGATTGTTGTAGTCGGTATATTCGAGGAGGGTCAGGTTTGAAGTGAGCTTGAAAAGCCTTTCAAATACGGGTATAACAACTGTTGCGACAACTCCGGTTATAATTCCCGAAAACATTGCGATTGCCCCCTGCTTCCAGAGCATATCGGAATTTAAGTCGTACGCGGTGCCGATGATTAGGGAAAATACCGACAATATCAAGCCGTACAGCAATCCTCCCGTAATGACCTGTTTTCTGGTTCTCGCCCCGTTGCAGTAAAAAATCGCAAGCAGGCTCGCGCTGAACAAAAGCACAAAGTAGTCCGGGGCAAATCCGAGCATTAAGGTTGTCAGTATTGCTGAAATTAACGCCATTACAAATCCCGTATAGGAAGTGCAAAGCAGAACCTGCAATATCGGGCCTATCATAATAGGCGCGCCGTACACAAATATTGTGGCAAGGCTTTCGCCCGAATGGTCTATCGCGTCAGATATTTGAATCGCGGCGCGCTCCAAAAGCATATTGAAAATCAAAAGCACGGAAAAAAGAACGATGCTGCGCTTGCGCCTGTTGCGCGAATTTTTGCTGATTGCGAAAAACAGGGCGCTTGAAAACATCAAAAGAAGGCATATCGAAAATTCCCTTATTGTGTTTGAGACGGGATTTTGGCTCTGGTTCTTTTCAGATTCCTTTATGTAGGCGTTGAGGCGTTCTATTTCGAGAGGGGATAGTTTTCTGTTTGGCTCGATGATTGTTTCGCCCTCTGTAACTGTAACCAAAACAGGGGCGACTTTCGCGCGGGCCTCGTCGCGGTATTTTTGCGTAAGAGGTTCGTTATAGACTATATTGGGGCGGAGTTCGGCGTTGAAAATCCTGTAAAGCGCATCCGACAGGGTTTCGGATATGCCGAGTTCGTAAATGCGCTTTTTGAGTTCGCGGCGGGCTTCGGTTTGGTTGCGGCGGTATTTGCGTATTCCGCCGAAATCCAGAACGGAATCGGTCTTTGAAAATACGGGGTCGTTGTCTTCGTAAATTCCTTCGTTTACTATTTCTTTAAGGGGGGTCACAACAAGCCAAAAACGCCTTTGGCGGTTGCTTGGATTTGTTTCGGACATTATGGAAGGCAGGTCCGCCTCGTTTATGTTGAAGCCCGTTGTCTTTTTTATGAGGTTTAAGAACGCTTCATCGCTCATATCGGCGAGATTTTGCCCGTCGGACGCGCTTTTTGCCGTTTCGGTTGCCGCGTTTTTCTTTCCGCGCTCCTTTGCTTGGATTTGGCGGGAATTCAAAATCTCTATCAGCTTTGAAAGGTTTGCGCTTAGCGAATCTTCGTTCATTTTGACAATTTCGCAGGCTATCGGAACCATTCCCGCCGCGCGGTCTTTTTTCGCTTTTGTGCGTATTTCGCTCGGATAGTCGAATGTCATGGATGAAACTACCCGCGCCTGGGTTTTCATTCCCATGTTAATTTGAAAATTTACGGGCTTTCTTCCCGCAAAGCAAATGAAATAAAGCGCGAAGCTCATTGCCAAAATCATTGCGGCTATGAGTATTTTATGATGGGTTTTTAGAGTGGATTTGCTCTGAAAAACGTTGTATTTATATAGACGTTCCTTGCGTGTCATTGCTTTCTCTTGGTTTTTCGGAATTTCCGGCGCGTTCGTAGGCTTCGATTATTTTTGTAACAAGGCTGTGCCGCACAACGTCGGATTTTGTGAAATTGAAAATTTCAATTCCCTTTATGCCTTTTAAAATTCCGACCGCGTCTTTCAAGCCCGATTTCTTGTTGCGGGGCAAATCAGTCTGCGTTAGGTCTCCCGTGACAACCATTCGGGAATTTTCGCCAAGCCTTGTCAAAAACATCATCATTTGCTCGGTTGTGGTGTTTTGCGCCTCGTCCAAAATCACAAATGCGTTTGATAGGGTACGCCCCCTCATATAGGCAAGAGGGGCTATTTCCACAATCTGCTTTTCGATAACCCTTCTTGAATCCTCCTGTCCAAGCATATCGAACATTGCGTCGTGGAGGGGGCGGAGATAGGGCAGGAGCTTTTCCTGCAAATCCCCCGGGAGGAAGCCCAATGCTTCTCCGGCTTCGACTGCGGGGCGGGTCAAAATTATCTTTTCTATCTTTCTATCCTGCAGCGCCTTCAGGGCCGCCGCGACCGCAAGGTACGTTTTGCCCGTTCCGGCGGGGCCTATCCCGAAAACTATTTCGTTTTCCTCGATGGCTTTAAGGTATTTTTTTTGGCTCGAATTTTTAGCCGCGATGCTTTTATGGCGCAAATCTATGAATTTGGGGCTTGTAAAGACTTTCAAGGCCTCCTCCAAGCCGCCTTCTACCGCCTTTTGCAAAACGCCTTCGTAGTCGGATTGGGTAAAGGAGAACCCCTGCGATTTTGCCGATTCCAAAGCCTTGAAAAACGCGCAGGCGTCTTCGGCCGATTTTGCGTCTTCTGCTTCTATTTTAAGCCAGTCGTCGCGCGTTATGATTTTTACGCCGAAAGCTTTCTCCGCAAGCTCGATGTTTTCAATCGAATCTTTATATAAGGACGACAGAAGCCGCGAAGAGGGGAATGTCAGGTTTTTTTCGCTCATACGCACTTAACGAGTTTTTCCCAAAGGGCGTCCATGGCTTGGGGAAGCACGCGGGTATCGGATATTACAGGCATAAAGTTGGTGTCTCCGTCCCAGCGCGGGACGATGTGGCAGTGCAGGTGGTCGGGAATGCCGGCCCCGGCTTTTGCGCCCAAGTTGAAGCCGACGTTGAAGGCGTCGGGATTCATGGCTTTTTTCAAAATTTTTTTCGCCTTTATTATTGCGTCGAATAATTCGGCGCGCTCATCTTTTGTCAAATCCTCAATATCGGCGACTTGGCGCAGGGGTATTGCCAGAAGATGCCCGCAGTTGTACGGGAATTTGTTCATAACTATATAGCAAAACTTTCCCTTCCATAAAAGATGGACCTTCTTCGGGTCTTGGTTGGGAATTTCCAAAAACGGGTTTCCCTTCTTTTCTCCCTGCGGAATTTCTATGTAAGGGATGCGCCAATATGAATGTAGTCTTTGCATTTTCCATATCCTCTTATTTTGCCGAGAGGTTGTCAAGAAAAACGCTTTTTGCATAGAGGCGCAAAAAAATGGCAAAGCCCGATTGGGTTTTGCCAAATAAATGCGTTAAAGCCGATTTTGGTATTATTCGGCGGGCTTTGTCTTTGGAAGGGCCGTAACTTTGCCGTTATCTTTCCATGCATTGCGCTTTTTGAGCAAATCTATGCGTTCAAAACGCTTCAAAACGCTGCGTTTTTTTGATGATGCGGAACCGCCGCTTTTAAGAGAATTGTGTTGTGACATAAATCTGTATTCCTTTCAAATTCAAAACTAAGAAACTAAATGCCGTTTTTTTTAAAAATCAATCTTTTTTTTATGCTTTTTTTGTTTTTTATAAAAAATCGCTGTTTTTTTGCGAAAATCCGAATTTTTCAAATTGAATGTTGATAAAAATCGAAAATCGTTAATGTTGATTTTATGGAAACAATAAAAATATTATTTTTACTTTTTGCCTCTATGTCGAGTTTGCCTGTTTTTTCCGCAACTTTCAATGTAGCTTCTTTTAACTTGCGAAACGCGCCGTCCGAAACTTCAAATTCGTGGCAAATTCGCGGACCCGCAGCCTCCGCGCTTATACGCTTTCATGAATTTGACTTGTTCGGTGTCCAAGAAGCCTATTTGCATCAAATCAAAACCATCGCCTCAAAAGAATACGACTATATCGGGGCGGGGCGCGACGACGGAAAAACGCGCGGCGAACACAGTGCGATTTTATACAAAAAAAACCGTTTTAAATGCCTTGAAAGCGGAAATTTTTGGTTTAGCCCGACGCCCGAAAAGCCTTCTCTTGGATGGGGTGCGCGCTATAAGAGGATATGTTCTTGGGGGAAATTCAAATGCCTTGAAAACGGCAAAGTATTTTTTGCTTTTAATTTGCATATCGACCATGAAAGCGAAGAAGCCCAAAGAAATTCGATTGCAATGCTTGCGCAAAACGTAAGAAGAATCGCGGCGGGAACTCCGCATTTAATTATGGGAGATTTCAATCTTGCATCGAAACACGGGGCAATGCAAAAATTGTCGGAGCTTGAAAACTTGGCGTCCGTTGAGAATTTTCCAGCGTTTTACGGTCCATCATTTTCTTACCACTCCTATATGC
This sequence comes from Opitutales bacterium, assembly GCA_017629765.1. Classification (GTDB taxonomy): domain Bacteria; phylum Verrucomicrobiota; class Verrucomicrobiia; order Opitutales; family Intestinicryptomonadaceae; genus Intestinicryptomonas. The sequence continues at coordinate 7,502 of JAGBWO010000147.1, forward strand.
AGGGGCAAGATATAGCATCTTCAAGCGATTTCAGCGTGCGCATAGACCATATATTTTATTCTTCAAAGAATTTCAAACCCATTAAAGCAGGGCTTTTGACAGATTTTATTCCAAATTATCCTTCTTCAATGAAAAACCCGTGCGACAATTTTTCGGAAAGCGGCGGAAGGGTGGGGTATCCGTCCGACCATTTTCCGATTATTGCAAAATTTGAATTTCGGTAAAAATTATGCGCTTTTTATTTTGACTAAAAAAAGCAATTCTTTATCGTTTATTGCATTTATTTTTTGAATATGATTAAGAGAGTTTTTGTGGAACATAAAGACGGCGCGCAGGCGCAAAGCTTAATGCGCGACATCAAGGCGAACTTAAAGCTCGAAAACCTTTCGGGCATGCGCGTTTTGCAGCGGTACGATGCGGAGGGCATCGACGATGATGATTACGCCAAGCTGAAATACACGATATTTTGCGAAGCTCCCGTAGAAAATTTGTATGAAGAAACTTTCCCGATGGCGGAAGACGAAACCGCTTTCGGCGTCGAATATCTGCCGGGACAGTTTGACCAGAGGGCGGACAGCGCGCGCCAATGCGCGCAAATCGTGCTTTTGAAAAACGCAAATTTTGCCTGCGCAAAGATATATGTTTTAAAAGGCGCATTGGCGGACGAAGACGTTTCAAGGGTCAAGGCTTATTTGATAAACGCCGTCGACAGCCGCGAAGCCTCTTTGGAAAAGCCCGGGACATTGGTTAAAACCGCGTCTGTCCCCAAAGATGTCGAAATAATCGAAGGCTTTACGCAAATGGACGGGGATGCGCTTAAAAATCTCCATGCAAAACTCGGTCTTGCAATGTCTTTGGACGACATCGCATTCTGCCAAAACTATTTTAAAAATACCGAACGCCGCGACCCGTCCAAGACTGAAATAAAAGTTTTGGACACTTATTGGAGCGATCACTGCCGCCACACGACTTTCTTGACCCGCCTTGAAAATTGCGAATTTGAATGCGGAAAGTATGCGGACGCAATCAAAAATTCGTGGCAAAAGTATTTGGACGAGCGCAAATCTTTGGGCTTGGACAAAAAGGGCAAGGAAATTTGCCTGATGGACATCGCCTTGATTGGAATGAGAGC
>JAGBWO010000148.1 GCA_017629765.1 Opitutales bacterium
CAGATGCACAGGCTAAAAAAGACTTTGTAAAAGCGCAAGAAATAGACCCTACTCGCATCATCACCTACGGCTCTGGGTTTGTAAATATCGGCGTAAAATCGCCAAAGAAACTTCACGTACGTCCTTATAGCGATGCGACAGAAGAAGGCTATTGCAGTAGGCACAATCCATCAAGTTCAGCCGGCGTTTACATTGATAGCATTTGGAATAGCCCAAACAGCTTTTTGCGCAATGAAACATCAAGCGATGAACTTTTAGTTTTTGGTGAAGAAGGCGCAATTGCAACCCCTCCGCAACTTGAATTAATCGTTCAAGAAATTAAAGAAAATCCCAACGGTTGGGATGGCGCAGACTATAAACGTAGGTTATCGGCTTACAAAAATTACATAAGCAAAAAAGGACTTTCTAAAAACTTTCCCTCTATTACAAAACTGATTACTTCACTTGGCAATGTGATGTACTATGAGCATGGAAGAATCATTGAAAACGCACGTATTGCAGATAGCGCAGACATCTTTGTTTTAAATGGTTGGGAAGATATGAAACGCGACAACTTTTCAGGTGCAGTTGACGCTTATCGCAATTTAAAAGGCGACCCAAGTTTAATTTCAAGATACACTACATCCCTATTTGTCGCTGTAAAAATTAGAGATAAAATCGCAACAACTAATGATATTGCCATTGCAGATTTCTTCGTAATAAATGAAAATGTTTTAAAATCTGGCGAATATAAACTTCGTGCAAATTTAGTAAATCCAAAAGGTGAAAGCACTTTATTATTTGAAAGCCCTGCAAAAATTTCAGGTGGTAAAACTTTTAGCGACAAAATTTGCGAAGGTTTTAAAACACCATTAATTTCAGGCGAAGGCTATTATCAAATTAAAGCTGAGCTTTTAGACAAGTCTAATAACGTACTCGCAACTGGTAGCGATGAAATTTTCGTTACAAATTGGAAGAATGATAAAATTTCAGATAAAATTGCAGTTGCAGGTGACTGCGAAAAATTCAACTTCTTTGCAAATCAATTCCTTGGCAAAAACTTTTTAAAGCTCGAAAAATCCACACATAAACTTGAATATATAATTCTTGGTAAAATTTCAGATCCAAAAAAATTTGAGACGATTTCAGGGTTAAACTTCACAAATAAAAATGGCGACGTTGGTCTTGAAATAGAAATGTTTACTGGCAAGAATTTTGAAAAACGCATTGGCAAAAAAGTCATATTTGAAGGTTTAAGATTCAATTTATTTACAAACCCATTACCAGACTTCGGTGTAATTGCTAGCGAAAATTTTTCGATGAGAGCTAAGGGTTTTATTACGTTTCCTCAAAATACAGAAGTTGAGTTTCAAGTAATCCACGACGATGCAGTGCGTATTTGGGTTGATGATAAATTAGTAATCGATTCTTGGAAAGAAGGTTCGGTAAAAAGTAAAAATTTTACTGTGAAATTTGAAGCCAACAAACAACAAAAGATCAAAATAGAGACTTTTCAAGCCAAGGGCGGTTGGCAATTCTCTCTACTTTGGAAAAATCCATCAACTCCACAGGTTGTCGATTTAGATGACATTTTAAAGCGTGTAAAGGAAGACGGTACTACATTACTAATCCTTGAGAATGCACGAACTTGGATAAAAGAACTACACACAAGAAAAGCCTTTCCAAATTACAAAATCTTTACAGCAAACCAGTTCTGGGTGGGACATAATTTGTTTGTAAAAGAGCATAAATATTTTAAAGGTTTACCAACAAATTGCGCGATGAACTGGGAATATCAAAGTATTACAACTTACGGCAAAAACAAACATTGGGGTTTATACGACATTGAAGGGGAAGAACCTATCGTATCACTAGTTGGCTACCCACTAGACGGGATTGCAACCAGTGTTGGCATAGTAAGATACGGGAAAGGAAAAATCTTATTCTCCTCGCTTGAAATTGTAGAAAACCTTGTAAAAACAAACCCACAATCTAACATCGCAAAAAAAATTTTTACAAATATTCTATGCAAAGACAATTGAAAATAAATATGTAGATAAAGATCAAGAGACATACCAATCCGCACTAAGTTTTCTATAAGCAGTATAGAATATAGACTTCGCAATTGAAATGGAAATAGCCTACAAACGAACTGCCTCTTTCAAATAAAATCAAACAAAAGGAGCTTTTAGCATATTAGTAGAAAACTTACATGGAACAAGTGATAATAATCCTCCAGCAGGATATTCGTCATGGCTAAGCTTTTGGGAAGATAAAACAGGTCGCAAGGCTAGAGAATGTTGCCGATGCGGTTCTTATAATAATCTTGTCGGAGCACATGTACAAAAAGTATATGGGAGCAAAGAATGGTACATCGTTCCACTTTGCAGTGCTTGTAATAAGACAGAATCCGAATTTGACATTAACATATACGATATGGTTCTAGTAAATCAGTAGGATCACCAAAAATATTTCATTCATAGTCAGGCAAAGACCTGACTATTTTTTTGTTAGCTTTCAATTTCAACAAATAATAATACCTAAAAACATTCACCGTCAGTTACGCGTAAAAGGTAAGCTGAGAATCTCCTTATTGGTGTACCACAAACACAACCATTTGATAAAAGCCTAACGAAAGTTGGGCTTTTTTGTTTTACGGGAGAAGAATTCGTCTTTTAGAAAGGAACCGTATTGCCAAAATTTGCAACCCTTCCTTTTTTTAAATCATTTAAAATAGCTATTAACAAAAGAAAATATAGAAGCACACACAGCGTTCGTCTTTTTGAAAATACAGCTCCCGCAAGAGTTATTACGATAGATTTTGACATCTGAATATTGATAAGTTTTTTATTGATGGCGTAAAAACTTGTGCCGATAATTGCATTATATGAAAAACATTCTATCTGCATTTTTTACGCTCATATGCGCCCTGCTTTTTTCCTGCCAGACGATGCCGGAAAAGCAAGTTTCGCAAATGGAAAACTATTTCCTCGAATCTCCAAGCGGGGGAAAAATATTCTTTGAAAAGTATGGAGATATTCAGAGATATTACAATGCGGCGGAGTCGGAAATCGAAAAAGAGCTGAAAAGCCTCGGCTACAACCGCGTTAAAAACATTGAAAACGCCCAGTTTGTCTTGTCGCCGCGCTATTATACGGAAAGTTTCGAATATCCAGACCCGTTCGCCGGCAAACCAAACGAAGCCAATCCGGTTCCCGAAACGGGTTCCGCCCTAAATTTTACAATCCGCGCAAACTCAAAAGAAGGCAAATTCTTGCTAAGCTGCGATACGCGGATAAAAATCATTCCCGAAACCCTGAATATCGCGAACATCAAGCGCCAAGTCGAATGGTCGCTTAGGCATTTTCCTCGGCGGGCCGCAAAAAACAGCCAATAAAAAAACTCGACCTGCCATTCTCAATGTATTCTAATGGCAGATAAATTTTTGACTATGGCTTTTGACGTAAAAATCATCCGCAACAATTTTCCAATTCTCGACCAAAATGTCGAGGGCGGCAGGCTCGTTTATTTCGACAATGCCGCAAGCGCGCAAAAACCCCTTTGCGTAATCGAAAAAGAAGCCCTGTTTTACAAGAACGACTTTTCGAACATACACCGCAGCGCGCACGAGCTTAGCAGGCGTTCAACCGTAGCGTTTGAGGAGGCGCGGAAATACGTTTTGAAGCATTTTAATTCCCCGAAAAACTACACCGCGGTTTTCACCCGCGGAGCAACAGAGGGGCTAAACATTGTCGCGCGCTGTTTCGGGGAAAAATTTTTATCGAAAGGCGATGAAATTATTTTAAGCGAAATGGAGCACCACGCAAACATTGTTCCGTGGCAGCTTTGCGCTTTGCGGACGGGCGCGAAAATAAAAGTCGCAAAAATTATGCCGGACGGCTCGCTCGACATTGAAAATCTTAAAAGCCTTGTCGGCCCCCGCACGAAAATAATTTCCATTGCCCACGCCTCAAACGTGCTGGGAACGATAAACAACGTCGCGGAAATTTCGCATATCGCAAAAAAGTCCGGAGCTGTTTTCTGCGTTGACGGAGCGCAATCCGCGCCGCATTTTTTGGACGACATTTCCGAAATAGAATGCGATTTCTTTGCATGCTCCGCGCACAAATGCTACGGTCCGACAGGAGAAGGCGCGCTGATTGCAAAAACCGACATATTAAACGAAATGGACGTATGGCAGGGCGGCGGAGACATGATTGAAAATGTTTCGTGGGAAGGAACAACATTCCGCAATGCGCCCGAACGTTTCGAGGCCGGAACGCCAAACATCGCGGGCGCCATTGCTTTTGCCGAAGCTTTGAAATTTATGGACAGCCTCGATAAAAATGCGGCAAGAGCCTATGAGGACGCGCTTCTAAAAAGAGCTACCGAAAAGCTCCTGGAAATCGAAGGCTTAAAAATTTTGGGAACTGCCCCTCAAAAAGTCCCACTGATTTCATTCGTGTGCGACAACATACACCATAACGACATATCCACAATGCTCGATGCAAACGGCATTGCAGTGCGCTCCGGACACCACTGCGCCGAGCCGCTTATGAAGACGCTCGGGATAAAAGGCTCATGCAGGGCGTCAATGGCGTTTTACAATACAGCCGACGAAGTAGATTACTTTGCCAAAAAGCTAAGCTCTATCGTAAAACTCTTCGCTTAAAGACAAGCAGCACCGCAAAAATTCCCGCAAACGCCGCGGCAAAAGACGGTTCGGGAACGACCGAAAAAGCAATTGCGTATGTTTCGGAAGACGGCATTTCTCCGTACGCCATTCCAAAGAAAGTCACGCGCAGCAAATATTCGCCGTCAGTTGCAAGCTTCAAATAAAGATGCTCGACATTGTTGTATTCAGTGTCGGAAACCGCAATCAAGTTGTGGGAGCCTTCCATCACAGTCCAAAGTTCAAGACCCAGATTAGAGAAGTACAAATTGTCGATTTGCGCCTGCTCGTTTGAAACTTCCGCAATTTCTCCGTTTACATTCCAAACCAATGTCGCAGTCAAAAACTTTCCCGCGTCCACAACACCCAAATTATACCACAAAGAGCTGCCTGATTCCACAGAATCCAACGCCCAATACATCGACTGCGTCAAATTTAAAATGTGCCTTAACGCGCCGTCCGCATCTAACGAGCCCGCGCCGTAAACATAATCCAAACCCTGCGTCGTAAGAATAACGTTGGCATAAGTCGAGGTTATCGAAAACCCCGACATATCGATTGTCGTGGTGTATGAGGAAAGCTTTTGGTTGTTAGTCCAATCGGAAGGCTTTTTGGCGGAGTTCAAAAGAATCGCCTTCACGACGCGAACATCGCGCTGCTTTTCAAACAAATCTCCGTAAGCGTCCCCGTATGTTTCAGCCAAAGAATAGCTTGCCGACTTCATAAGGCTTACAACGCCGCTTACGACGGGAGCTGCAATGCTTGTCCCGCCCGACCATGAAAACATGTCTTTTGAGTCGGGATTTTCGGAATCGTAAACAGCAAAGCTTATATTTTCTCCCGGAGCAGATATGTCTATTGCAGGACGCACGCCTTTTACGGTTTCTTTGCTAATCGGATTGTAAAAATCGGAAGGAGAGCGCGAGCTGAAATCGGCAATCGAACCATACGAATGGGCGTTCCCCAAAGCGCCGACGGATATTGCGTTGAAAGCCAAAGCCATCGACTGCACCGTATTTTCGCCCGGTCCCGAATTGCCCGCAGAAACAACCATGACCGTGTTTGTGTTCTTTGCGGCAAGGGCGTCTATTATATTCGAAAAAACATTGTTTGCAAGCGTGCTGTTGGGGCCCCACGAACTGTTTATGACGTCGCTTGCGCCGAAGAAATGCGAATACACGCAGTAAAAATCGGCAAGCTCAATGCTGACGAGCTCCCCCGAAATATCGCGCGCGACAGCACCTGCCGAAAGCTCCGCAGAAGGCGCAATGCCCAGCGACAAAAGATAGGCGAAGGTGTTTGAATCGTCAGAATTATACCCCGCCAATACATGCGCGGTTCCGGTCGCATGCGAAGAATATAAAGCAGAAACATCGGCCCCATCGGGAACATAAACCTCCCCCAAATTCGAGTTTTGAAAGACGTAATGCTCCGGCCAATAAACTCCAAGCTCTATGTTTGCAATCTTGGCGCCTTGCCCCGTAATTCCAATATTCCAAAACGCCTCCGTCCCGACGATGCCGTTTACAACGTCGGCGGAATTCTCCTCTGAATTGTATGACAAAACAAAGGTGCGCGCCTCTATTTTATTTGCCGAAAAAATTTCAGCAAAAACCGCCGAAAAAGAAAAACAAACGCAAAATAAAATTGATATATATATTTTAAAACATCTCATCTCGGGTACAAACAGGATTTATATCGTTTTAAATTATGTAAAACAACAAAATAAAATTTACAAATTCAAACGGCAATAAAAAAGGCGGAAAAATCCGCCTTTCAAAAAATGCCTGCGCTAAATCAAGTTGTAGCCCAATCGTTCGGAAATTTTATCGGCATATCCGCGAATTATTTTTCCGACTTCGTCAAATTTTTCTTTTGGAAGACGGTTTGCAGGCCCTGTAATCCAAATTGAAGCGACAGGATAGCCGTGCGCGTTGAAAACAGGTGCGCCCAAGCAGTGAACCCCCGCTATTTCCTCTCCGTAATCCGAAGCGTAGCCGAGAGTGCGGACTTTTTCCAGCTCTTTCAGATAATCCCGCCTGTTTGTTATGGTATTTTCAGTGTACTTCACAAACTTCATATTCCCGACGCGCTGCGAAATTTCATCGCCCGACAAATACGCCAAAATCGCCTTGCCGGGGGCGGAAACCTGCAGGGAAATCCTCATGCCGATTTCGCCCAGAAATTTGAACGGAAATCTTCCGGGAGCCTGCTCTATCATTACACATTCGTCTTGAAGCAAAGTGCCAAGCATTGCGGTCTCGCCAAGCTCGTCGCGCATAGCCCGAATAACGTCCATGCTTTTTTCGACAATATTGGATTCTCCGAATCCCGCATACCCCAAAGCCGCCAATTTGCGCGACATAACAATTTTCCTGCCGTCATTATCCTTTACGACATAACCGCAATCTTGCAAGGTGCAAATAATGCGGAAAATGCTGTTTTTGGAATATTTTGTCGCCGCGCTTATTTCAGAAAGGGTCAAACCCGAATTATTCTTTGCAAGCAGTTCAAAAACATCCAATGCCCGCTTCAAATTTGGGATGTGATAACGTTCGTAAGATATGTTTTCTTTTTTCTTCATAAAATTTCCTTTTTGCATAATTTAAGACAAAAATATGTAAAATTTAAAACAATATGTTATAAATATTTAAAAAACCTATGAAAATATTTGATATATAAAACATTAAGTCAAGCAAAATAAAAAACGGAATAAACGCCCGATGACTACATCCCAAAAAGTTTTCTTCAAAAACATTTTTGGGAACCCTGTCTGTTGCGGATTTCGAGGCGTCAGCGTACAAACGTACGCAAGTCCGAAGAAATCCCAACATGGAGCGCAAGACCACGCTTGCGTGGGTAGCTTTGCCAAAAGGCAAAGAGCCGAACGCAGTGAGTGCCGAGACATTTGCGAATGCAAATGCGAGTACAACTTCGTACTGCCCCCTGAGCAAAACCAACATGGAGCGCAAGGGCGGAAAAAATACTTTTCGGAAGCGCAGCCCTAATTCATCTAAAAGATTTTATCTTTTTTCCGCCCG
>JAGBWO010000149.1 GCA_017629765.1 Opitutales bacterium
AAATTGAAATTACAGCCTTGGCTTTGGGCGTTTTTTCCGCATTTTCCCGCGCCAAGAGCGAAGGGCTAAAAAGGCGGTTTAGGGCAAGCCCCGCAGCCGTTACCGCGCCGAATTTTATGAAGTCGCGGCGCGAGTATAAATATTGGATATTCATTTTTAAGCCTTCGTTTATAGTTTAAACAGGAATTCCTTTGTGTTTATTAAAGCCCAAGATATGTCTTTTAAGCCTTCGTAAGTCGTTTTGGCTTTTTCTTCCAAATATTTTTTTGCGGCGTCAAGCTCCTTTGAAGTCGGATGCCTTGTCAGAAATGTCAGATATAGGGTTGTTATTTTCTGGTTTGGAGGAACGGGCTGCTTTGCGAGGTCTTTTAAAAACTGCGACTTGTCGAGCTTTGAATTTATGTTTGAAGAACCGAGCAAATGCAGCATCTGCTGCATCGAAAGCTTGTTTGAGCGGTCGTTTAAGTGCGACGAGTTTCTGCCCGGTTTGCCAAACAGGGTTAAAAACGGATTTGAAACACTGCCGTCGTGAAGCTGAATGGCCCTGAAATCTTCCGGCCAAAAAGCGTAGGGTTCGGGTGTTATGCTTTTGAAAGGCTGGTAAACTCCGAAAATTCCGCTTATTATGTCGTTTAGGCTTTCGGCGTCAAGGCGCGTCGGAATATGGCGCGAAAACAGAGTGTCTTCATTTGCGTTTGAAGAGTTTGTGCGGCTTGAGCGCGAGTATGCGTCGGATAGGAATATTTCCTTAAATACAGCCTTTAAGTTGCAGCCCGAGTTCACAAAGACGTCTTCCAAATATTTTTCAAGCTTCGGATTTGACGAAATCTTGTTTGGGCGAAGGTCGTCGGCGGGGCGGCTTATTCCGGCTCCGAAAATCCAATGCCAAATTCGGTTGACGGCGATTTTAGCAAAATACGGATTTTTTTCGTCGGTAAGCCATTTTACAAAAGCTTCCCGCGGGTCTTTGCCGCCTTCCGAAGTTATTTTTTCGCCGAATATGTAAAACTCCTGCGGGTCGCGGGAGGGAATTTCAAATGTCAGAATTTCCTCTTTCCACTCCTTTGATTTTTTGAACGACAGATGCTTGAAGATTGCGGCGAATTTTCTGCCGTCCTCCTCCGTCCACGATTCTTCGGGATGCGGGTGGCACTTGACGCAGTTTGTGCGCACGCCCATAAAGACGAGGGCGGCGGCTTCGGCAAAATTTTCCGCGTTTTTTTCGTTTACCGCCCTGTAAAAATTCACGGGCGGGTTTTTAAAGTTGCTCCCCGACGATAGGAGCATTTCTTTTGCCAAAATATCGTAGGGAATTCCGCTTTCAAGCGAATCTCTTATCCAAGTGTAATAAGCCTGCGCGGCGTTTGGCCAAAGATTGCTCGGAAATTCGCTTTTTATGCGCAGAACGTCTGAAAGGCGCATGGAAAGCATATCCAAAAACTCGGGGGAATCGAGGATTTTCTCAACCGCTTTTTCGCGCTTGTTTTTGTCTTGGCTCTTCAAAAAATCTTCGGCGGTTTTTGCGTCCGGCAGAAGCCCTGTTGCGTCCAAATAAAGCCTCCTTAAAAATTCGCCGTCGGAGCATATTTCAGAGGGTTCCACTTCGCAAGTCTTCAAGTTTTCATTTATGAAGGCATCGATTTTTGACGGAGGGCGGTAGATTGTTTTTTTGCCTTTTTTCGGCTTTTTTTCGGACGCGGGCGACGCCTTGTTTTTTGCGAAGAACGCCGCGCTTTTGAAAACCCTTTCGTGCGAGGCGCTCAATGTGTGAAACCCCGCTTTTTTTGCGGTTATTGCCCCGTTTTCAATTTCCAAATCGGCACTCGGCTTGATTTTGGCGATGCTTGTTATGTCTTGCGGAGGGATTCCGTCCTTAAAATGCGCCGTGATTTTTATTTTTACGGGAACGCCTATGGTTAGAAGATTTTGTTCCTGCTCGATATCAAGGCGCAGAATATTGGATTCTTTTATGCTTTTTTCCCGCTCTTTAGGTATTTCGTTCGGTTTATGTTTTTGCGCGTACAGGCAGGCTTCGGGATGCGCCGCAAGGGCGGCGATTGATATCCCGAAAAAAATCCCCCTGAATGCTTCCTTCAACATAACAATACTTGTACCTAAAATAAAACGTCCAAATTCCAAAAAAGTTTCATTTTATTTTAAAAATCAATTTTGAAATATCAACATAAAAACGCCGCAATTCTTTCTTGCGGCGTTTGGAGAAAGGGGATGCGTTTTTTATTTTTCCACGCCGCGTTTGGCGATGGAAATAAGCATATCCGCCACAAAGCCTTGATTTTGCCCGAAATTGGCAAGGTTGAATTTGCCGTCTTTTTCTATGATAAACGCGGCGTCGTAGGAGTTTATTTTGCCGTCCTTTTCGCGCGTGAACACAATGACATAAGCTTCGTTGAATTTTGCGATGAATTTGAACTGCTTATGGTATGTTATGTATTCTTTAAGCGCGTCTTTTTGCTCGTCCAAGGTCATTGAAAGGTATTGCGCGGCATAGACTTCCCTCGATTTGGGCGTCATTATTTCCGCGTATGCGGGGAGGTTCAGCTTGTAAAATTCAGCCTGAGCTTCCTTGTAGAATTTTAGAACCGGCAAGTCCGCGTTTTTGCCGTTTGATATGTCGATGAATTCAATGTCCGAAAAGAAAGGCTCGTTGTCTGAGCGCGATGGGTTGGCGTTCCTCACAGATTCGGATAGTATTGAAATCAGGTTGTTTTTTGCGGACACGTCCCATTTCCAAACTCCGCCGTCGAGTTTTAGGGCGAAGTAGTTCATATCGGGGCGCAGCTTGCTTTCGGGGCTTTTAAAAAACGCCAAAGCGTCGCTTTTGGGATTCCAAAATACGCAGCTTGTGATTAGCGCTTTTTTGGGGTCTCCGAGCCTTTTTAAAAATGATTTGGCCTTCTTTGCGTCCTTCGGGTCGAGAATGTGTTTATCGAAATTTTCCGTCTGGTTTAAGATGGCGAAGAGGGCGTCCTTGATCGCGCGGTTTGCGTCGGGATTTTCAAAATTCGCGCGCGGGAGCGTTATGGAATTTTTTGATACGACATCTTTGGAGTCGATTTTTAAGACGTAAGGGAAGGCGTAGCTTTCCGCCGTTATTTTTTCCGCGTATGAAAGCGAAAACGGAAGCGACAGCAAAAAAATCAGTGCGGTTTTAAATTTCATTTTCATTCCTTTTGGCCGTGTTCTGCGTTGACTTTTATCGCGATGCCTCCGCGCGCGTTGAAGATTCCCTCCACTTCGCACCAATGCGGCTGCATTGCGGCAACCAAGTCGTTTAAAATGACGTTTACGACGTGTTCATGGAAGCAACCCTCGTTGCGGAAGCTCCAAAGATAGAATTTAAGCGACTTGCTTTCCACAATCTTTTCGTCCGGAATATAGCGGATTGTGATTTTTGCAAAGTCGGGCTGCCCCGTGATTGGGCAAAGGCATGTAAATTCGTCGGTGGCAAGCTCGACTGTGTACTTGCGGTTTTTGTCGCGGTTGGGGAAGGTTTCGAGAATTTTGGAGGGCTTGTTGAGCTTTTTGCCCAAGAGCTTCAAGCCAAACTCGTTTTTCTTCGATTTTTTTTCGGAAGTTGATTTTGCCATATTAGTCTTCAAATTTTGCGGATAGAACTTCTTGCGTCTGCCTTTCTCTGAACCCAATCAGGGTTTTGCGCTTTTCAGCGTCGGAAAGGGCGAGTATTTGCAGCGAGGCTACTGCGGCGTTTACTGCTCCCGCCTTGCCGATAGCAAAAGTCATTACAGGCACGCCCCTTGGCATTTGGACTGTCGAAAGAAGCGAATCCAAGCCGTCGAGCGCCCAGCCTTTCATGGGAACTCCCAATATGGGAAGGTGTGTTTGGGAAGCCAGAACTCCCGCAAGGTGCGCGGCCCCTCCCGCCGCGGCAATGATTACTTTAACTCCGCGTTCCTCCGCGGTGCGGGCAAGCTCTTCCGCCTTCGCGGGGGTGCGGTGCGCCGACGCTATTGCCCGGTCGTAGGCAATGCCGAGATTGTCAAGTGTTTGGGCGCAGTGCTGCATTGTTTCCCAATCGCTCTTGCTGCCCATTATTATTAGGACTTCCGGATTTTTTTCGTTTAACATAAGGCTTATTTTTAAACCATCGGCGGTGTTTGCAAGCAAAATAATCCGCTTTTGCGGGGCAAATAAAAAGCTTTTCTTAATCGACTTTCTTTGATAGGTTTATGCGTAAATTTTTTATAAAATGAAAATTGTAATAGTTGGCGCAGGCGAAGTCGGCAGATATTTGTCCCAGCTTTTGAGCGAGCGGGACGACGACGTAACTTTGATAGAAACTTCCGAAGAGACGGCTTTGAGCCTCGAAGAAGAGCAGGATGTGCGCGTGGTTGCGGGAAACGGGGCCTCCGCAAAAGTATTGAAAAACGCGGGCGCGGGGTCTTGCGACTTCTTTTTGGCGATGACTTCGCACGACCAGATAAACATAGTTTCCTGCGCAATCGCAAGCAAGCTCGGCGCAAAATTCACCGCCGCCAGAATTCACGACCAGGTGTACGCCGATAATTCCGTTTTAAATTATCAAGACTATTTCAACATCGACTATCTTTTAAATCCCGAAGCTCTTTGCGCGGTTGAATTCGCCAAGGCGATACGAAACCCAGAAAGGGTCGCCGTCGAGGATTTTGCAAGGGGGGAAATCGAGGTCCAGAGGGTTGAGGTTGCGGCAGAGTCAAAGCTTCTCGGCAAGCCTTTGCGCGAAATAAAATTTCCCGACGAAATGAGGGTGGGCTACGTCCAGCGCGGCGGCAAAATGTTTATAGCCACCGCCGACACGGAGCTTTGCGAGGGCGACATTGTGACCATTTTGGGTTCTTCAAGAAATCTTTTTGAAAAAAGCAGAATTTTCACGGGCGAAAAATCGCTCCCGAAAACAAGCGTTGTGATTTACGGCGCAACCGACATCGCGATTTCGCTTGCGAGGCTCTTGTCGCATCCGCGCTTTCAGGTCAGGATTATCGAGCCCGATTTGAATTTGTGCAGGTCCATTGCGGAAAATTTCCCGAAAATCACGGTTATAAACGGCTCCGCGACATCTCTTAAACTCTTGGAGGAGGAGGACATCGGAGATGCCGACTACTTCGTCGCCTGCACGCGCGACGACGAGGAAAACATTATGACGGGGCTTCAAGCCAAAAAACTCGGCGTAAAGCACATTCACCTTACGATAAACAAGCCGGACTACGAGGCGGTGCTCAGCAATATGTCGGAAATTATGGGTCTTGATTTGGTGCTTTCTCCGCGCAGGGTGACGGCGTCGGAGATTTTCAGATATCTTTCAAAGGAAAAGTACGCAAAAGTCGGCAAGCTTGACGATGAAAATGTCGAGCTTATCGAAGTAAGGGTTTCCGAAAACAGCAAGTGCGCGGGCAAAAAAATATTCGAGGCGAACCTGCCGCAGGGCTGCATAATCGCCGCATTGATGCATAAAAACATTTCAAAGGTGCCGTCCGCCAACGATGTCATAAAC
>JAGBWO010000150.1 GCA_017629765.1 Opitutales bacterium
ACGTCGTACTTCCCCGCGGGAATGTTCGCGCCTTTTATGAGCTGCGAAGGGTTAAATGAAATGTCGCCCGTATAAAGCACGGACTGTTTTGCGGTTTTAAAAGAAATCGCCGAAGCCCCCGGAATATGCCCCGACTGGAAAAATTCAACTTCCACCCTCTTCCCTTCGACTTCAAACGCCCTCGGGCGGTTAAAGCCAAACGGCAGAATTTTCGGGCGCAGCGCGTCAATATCGTCAAAGGAAAACAAAGGATATTCGGCAATGCCGAGCTCTTCGCGCTGCCGAACCATAACATTGCGCGAATTGCGCAGCATTCTCAAAGACAAGTCGGAAGTCACATCGCTTGCGAGAATTGACGCGAAATTCTGCCTGCGCGAAATTATAGGCAAAGCGCCCACATGGTCGAGATGCGCATGGGAAATTGCGATAAAATCCAAAGTGTCGTCCAAGACCGCGCTTAAATCCGGCAAAGCCTCAATGCCGACTTTCTTGGGATGCATTCCGCAGTCAGCAAGCACGCGTATGCCGTCAAGCTCTATCAAGTGCGCGCTTGAGCCGACATCCACATCTTTGTTCAAATCAGTATAAATCATTCCGCGGTGTTGTAAAAATCCCAAAAAATCGGCAATTCGTCAAGATTGTTGTTCGATAAAGCCCAAATCAAAATCTTTCCAGACAGGTTCGTAGCCTTTTGAAGCTATCATTTTCGCGAATTCTTCGACAGACCTGTCGTCGTCGATGTCGAATTGCCCTTCCGCCGTTTCCTTTTCAGCATATCCCCCGGGGCGCGTCGAGCTTGCCGCGCTCATCTGCGTTGCTCCAAGCCCCACGAGACCGTCCCGCAGATAGCGCGGCTCCCTCGTCGAAACCGTTATTGCAAGATGCTCGAAAACAATGCGCAGAGCGCAAATGATTTTCACAAGCTCCCTGTCCGTCGGCACAAATTCAGGCTTCGGCTGAAAACCGCTCGCGGCGGGCCTCATTCGGGGAAGGCTTATGCCGACCCTCGCCCTGTAAAAATTCCTGTAAAGATATTTGGCATGAAGCGCGCAGGAGATGATTTCATACCGCCAGTCGTTCAATCCGAAAAGCGCGCCAAGCCCCGCAATGCGCATTCCGGCTTCAAGGGCGCGTTCGGGAGTCCCGAGCCTCCACTTGAAATTGGATTTTGGACCCGACGGATGCATATATTTGTAAACATCGCTGTCGTAAGTTTCCTGAAAAACAGTAAGACCCTCGCAGCCGTTTTTCACGAAACTTTTGTAAACCGAAACGGGCGACGGGGCAATTTCAACGGAAATGGACGGGAATTTTTTCGCCGCAATTTTTATGCATTCGTCCATATAACCCAAGTTCACGAGCTTGGGGCTTTCGCCCGCAACAAGCAGGATTGAGCGGAATCCCATTTTGTAGGCCGCTTCAACTTCCGCCTTGACCTCTTCCAAAGTCAGGGTTTTGCGCTCGATATCGTTGCGCTTGGCAAAGCCGCAGTACCTGCAATTGTTCACGCACGCATTGCTTACATAAAGAGGCACAAACATCCTGATTGTCTTGCCGAAATTGCGCTCCGTTATAAAAGACGAGCGCGACGCCAAGTCTTCAAGGTAAAAATCCGCGGAAGGAGAAATCAAAATCGCAAAATCTTCCAGACTTTTCAAGCCCGATTTCGATAAAACCCTCTCAACGTCGGCGCGGGTTGAATTTCTTGAAACTTCCGCCAAAGACAAGACTTGGACGGGCTTAAACTCTTCAAAAAAACCCATGTTCTATCCGTTCAAAAAACCAGTAAGAGGGCTTGTTGCCGACGCCTTGAAAGATGTCGAGCAAGACGCCCCCATAAGATACGCGCTTCTGCCCGCCTCTACGGCTTTTGCAAATGCAAGCGCCATTTCTGCGGGATTTTTTGCAATGGCGATTGCCGTGTTTATCAAAACCGCATCCGCCCCGATTTCCATTGCAAGCGCGGCGTGGGAAGGCATTCCGATGCCCGCGTCAACAACTACTGGGACTTTTGCCTGCTCTATTATAATTTCAATCTGGGCGCGCGTTTCAATGCCCCTGTTAGTGCCGATGGGGGCGCCAAGAGGCATGACGGCGGCAACGCCGGCATCCTGCAAGCGCATCGAAAGCGCGGGGTCGGCATTCATGTAAGCCATAACCTTAAAGCCTTCTTTTGCGAGAATTTCAGCTGCTTTCAGCGTCTCGACGGGATCAGGCAAAAGATAGTTCGGGTCGGGATGGATTTC
>JAGBWO010000151.1 GCA_017629765.1 Opitutales bacterium
CCCCTATTTGCAGGACAACGCACTTGCTGTCGCCAAAACCTCTCAAAATGGCCAAATTGGAAAAGTCGGAGCCTTCCGACATAAGCCCGAGCGAATGAATCCCCAGCTCGCGCATTGCAAGATCGCTTCCGTTTATCCTGCCTTCTTTTATTTCCACCTTTTTAGAGCCGAGCGACGATATTCCGTCCATAACCGCGATTTCATCGCCGCCGATTTGCCCGCCAACATCAGTCCTTGCCGTTTCCGCGCCCGAAATTTTCTCGTCTTGCGAATTTCGGAAACCGCAGCCGGATTCGCTCAAACAACCCGAAACAAAAAACGCAAAAAAGACTGCAAAAAAAGCAAATTTCATATTTTTCATAACGCATTTATTTTGCATAAAAAACGCCATTTGGTCAATAAAATAAGAAAATGCAATAGCCCCCAAAAAAAAGGCGGACCCGAAAGCCCGCCAAAATTTTAACGCTCAACATCGGAGCCAAGCTCCTTAAAAATGAACTTTACGGAACGCGCCATATCCTCGTCGGTTTCCATGGAATCCGATATTGAAGAGATTGCGTGGACAACCGTCCCGTGCGTTCTTCCGCCAAAGCTCTTTCCGATTTCTTCAAGGGAATGTTTTGTAAGCTTTCGGGAGGCAAACATAGCAACCTGTCGCGCCAAGGCAATGCCCATTGTGCGCCTCGACCCCAAAATATCGGCGACTTCCACCTTGTAAAATTTAGCCACGGTTTCCTGAATTTGCCCAATTGTAATCAGCTCGGAAACTTCCTCCTGCTTAAAGAAATCCTCCAACAGCTTTTGCGCAAGCGCGACATCCAAGCCATTTGAAGCCGAGACAACCGAAGCATAGCCGATTACCCTTGTAAGAGCGCCCTCCATTCTGCGTACGTTTCCCGTGACCCTGCGGGCAATCAAATCCAAGACTTCCATCGGAATGTTGACGGAATGGGCTGATGCCTTTTTTGCGAGAATTGCAAGGCGCGTTTCATAGTCGGGCGGCTGGATGTCGACCGACATGCCCCATTCAAAACGCGAAACCAAGCGCGCCTCGATATCCTGAATTTCGGCAACGGGACGGTCGCTTGAAATTATAATCTGCTTGCATGAATTGAAAAGCTCGTTAAAGGTATGGAAAAACTCCTCTTGCAATCTCTTTTTCCCCGAGAAGAACTGAATGTCGTCAATCATCAGGACGTCGATATCGCGGTAGCGTTTTCTAAACGAAACATAGTCGCCCTCCTTCATTGCGGCAATGTACTCGTTAAAGAAGCGTTCGGAAGAAATGTAAACAATGCGCTTGTCGGGCGAATTTTTGAAAATGAAATGCGCGACCGCGTGCATTAAGTGCGTCTTTCCCAAGCCCGTCGGAGAGTATATGCAAAGAGGATTGAAGGCGCTGCCGGGAGACTTGGCAACCGCGAGCGCCATCGCGTGGGCAAGGGAGTTTCCGTCGCCGACGACAAAGTTTTCAAAAGTGTTGTGGGGGATAATCGAGGGGGGCGGAACAGGCTCTTTTGCAACGCGGACGCGGGGTTGGAATGCATCGCTGCGCTCCTCGCGGAAATCCGAAATCGGAGAAGAGGCAACTATTTCAAAATTTACGGACATTCCTGCTGCGAGGCAAAGATGCCTTGAAATGATGTCCGCATAGTTATCCCTTACCCAGTCCGCCGCAAAATCCGTTCCCGCATTGAGCTTTAAAACGCCGTCTTCGACGCCGACGCACTCCACCGGAGCAAACCACGACTCAAAAGTGTCGGACGCCATCGACGAAGATATCGTGGATTTCGCGACATCCCAAATGGCTGCGTCAACTGTGCTTTTTAAATTGTCTGACATATGAAAATTGAATATTTATCCGTCCGCCGCCAACTTGCAGGGCAAAATCTCCGCGAGAAACGCGCGTTTGCAACAGGCTTATTTTAAGCTCGTTATGCATAAAAATACGCTTCCTCAAACCGCGGAAACCGGGAACGGGCAAATTTAGGGTTAAACAAGTTGTAAAAAATCAAAAGAAGCGCTTCATCCACATTAAACGAAACTCGGTTTAAAGTTTTTCCGCGCCTCAATGACAACGACTATTTTACAATTAAAAAATTTTTTCAAGAATAACTTTTCAACAAGTTATTGACAAAGCTTATGTCAAAAATTTTTTAAAAAAAATGCTTGCCAAGATTTTTTTGAAGCCGCTCCGCCCGTACTCCTTGATTTTAGGCGGTTTGGCATTGCCGCATAACAGTTAAACGCTTTAAATTCGTGTTTTCAAAAAATCTTGCATAATTATATATATGATTTTCAATTAGTTGCAAAACCATACAACAGTTGCTGCCAAGTTATTGACATATCGAAAACTTCATTTTTGCAAAAATCCGAACCCGTAAAAAAATTTTTCTTATTTTGATAAAAATTGAAAAAACACCCCATAAACGAAAAAAAAGAAGGCATTCCGGCATCCAAAAGCGCACCACTTATTGACAAAAAGCGCGTTTTGCTTCCCCAATACCCTCAAAAACGGTTTTCCCCGCTTTACGATAAACCTGTTTTATGTTTTTTTTACCTTGAAAACGAAAGCAAAATATTTGTAATGAATTACTTTATTTTACATTGATATAAAAGGAATCAAAGAAAATGACAGATAAAGAAGTTCTACAAAATGCGGCAAACGAGGCAAGAGGGCTTGCAATCGACGCAATTACTGCAAGAAACTCAGGGCACTTGGGGCTGCCTTTGGGATGCGCTGAAATAGGCGCGGTTCTGTTCGGCGAAATTTTAAACATAGACCCGAAAAAGACAAATTGGCTAAACCGCGACAGATTTGTTTTGAGCGGCGGGCACGGAAGCATGTTCTTGTATTCATGGCTTCACATGTCCGGATTTGACCTTTCAATTGAAGACGTAGCAAACTTCCGCCTAATGGGCTCAAAAACTCCGGGGCATCCTGAATTCGGCGAAACTCCGGGAGTTGAAGCCACAAGCGGCCCGCTCGGACAGGGCATCGCAAACGCGGTCGGCATGGCGATTTCCGAAAAAATGGCGCAGGGCAGATTCAACACCGAATCCGAAAAAATCATCGACCACAAAGTGTTCTGCCTCGCCGGCGACGGCTGTTTCCAGGAAGGCATTTCCTCCGAAGCGAGCGCAATCGCGGGACACTATAAGCTCGACAACCTCATTTTGATATACGACTCAAACGACGTCACATTGGACGCAGCCGCAAGCAAATCGCAAAGCGAAGACACCGCAAAACGCTACCAGTCTTACGGCTTTGAAGTCTTCACTGCCGACGGGCATAACTTGGACGCAATAAAAGCGACCCTCAAAAAGGCGATTAAGCGCGAAAACGGCAAGCCAAAGCTTGTAATATTCAAGACCATAATCGCAAAGGGCATTGCCGAAGTCCAGGGCACAAGCAAAGGGCACGGCGAAGGCGGCGCAAAGTTTGCGGACGCGGCAAAAGCCTCCTTGGGGCTTCCCTCCGAAAAATTCTATGTAAGTCAAGCCACATACGACTATTTTGCAAAGCTTGCCAAAAAGCGCGCGCGCAAACGCAAGGCATGGGAAAAGTCGTTCGCGTCCTGGAAGCTTGCAAACCCTGAAAAGGCGCAGGAATTGGAAGAATGCTTGAACAAGAAAGAAGTCTTTGCAGACCCCAAAAAGCTTTTGACTTTCATTCCGGAATTCCCCAACACCGACAAAAGCGCGTCCCGCGTTTCGGGCGGAACTATCTTAAATTCATTGGCAAAGAAAATGCCCAACATTGTTTCGGGCTCCGCCGACCTTTACGGCTCCACGAAGAACTATATTAAAGAAGGCGGAGACTTCTCGCCCGAATGCCCGCAAGGCAGAAACATCTACTACGGCATCCGCGAACACGCAATGGGCGCAATCACAAACGGCATTTGCTATTACGGCTTGTTCACCCCCTCTTGCGCGACGTTCCTGACATTCGCAGGCTATATGATGGGCTCAATCCGCGTTGCGGCTCTCGCAAACCTGCCCGTTCAGTACATATTTACGCACGACTCAATCGGAGTCGGAATGGACGGCCCCACACACCAGCCTGTGGAGCTTGTAAGCATTCTGCGCAGCATCCCGCGCTTGGACGTGGTAAGACCCGCCGACAGCGAAGAGGCGGCAGGCGCATACGCGCACGCATTCTCGCGCCAAAACGGCTCGACCGCGCTGATTTTGTCGCGCCAAGACTTGCCGATGATTAACGAAATCCCCGTTCAGACCAGACGCGAAGGCGTCTTGAAGGGCGCGTACATCGCTCGCAAGGAAACCCAGCCTCTTGAAAGAATCATCATTGCGACAGGCTCCGAGCTTCTGCTTGCGCTAAAAGCGGCGGATTCTCTCGGCTACGGCACCCGAGTAGTGTCAATGCCCTGCATGGAAGCCTTTGAACGCCAAAGCGCGGAATACAAGGAAAGCGTATTGCCGAGCTCCTGCCAAAACAGAACGGCGGTCGAAGCAGGCGTAAGCCTTTCTTGGGGCAAGTACGCAAAGAAATTCGTATGCACGGACGATTTCGGCTTCTCCGCAGACGGAGGCGAAATTTACAAGCACTTCGGCTTGACGGCGGAAAATGTTGCAAACGTCGCAAAATAAACCGCTAAAACATTGATTGAAAAACTTCGCCTTTTAAAGGCGAAGTTTTTTTTGCGCGCATTGGAAGCGAAACCATAAAAACGGCAAACAGCCCTCTTATATCCAATAAACTGCAAGCCTTTAAAAAATGCGCGAAACGGCAAAAACATAAAAAATTGCGGAGCCTAAACTGCCCCGCAATTCTTCAAAAAAAACAAATTGAACCGGCAATTACTCTTTGATAGGCCTTGGCAGATAAACTATCGCCGAAATCAAAAAGAAGGCATATCCCGCAAGCTCAATAGCCTCTTCCCAAAATTCGTGGTTCGGGATTGAGGTTGATCTTTCGACTATGTCGGAAGCAACCAAAACCAAAGCCGCCAAAACGCCCCAAACAAAAACTTTTGACCTCAAAAACTTTAACACCGCCCCGAAATAGAATTTGAATTTAAGAAAAGCCCCCGTAAAAACCGAAACAAACAAAACCGCCATTATAATGTTCCTGCCCTTGCCCGAACATAGAGTTTTCACAAATTCAGGAACGTCCAAACGCTCAAAATCGACTTCCCTGAAAATAAACGCGAAAGCCAAAGCCGCAAAAAACATCGGTATCATTTTCGCCTTTTCGCCGTTCGACAGGGCTCCTGCCAAAAACACCGCGCAAGCGAGCGTGCAAACCGCGACCTGCATATTCTCAATGAAATAGTTTTCCGTATGAATCAATTCGTTTTTCAGATAAAACATCTCATAAGAGGCGTAGGCTATGCAAACCAAAAGCCCTGCCCATGTTATTGCGTTAAGCAGGGTTGAAATTGCAAATAATTTGGGATTTTTTAGCGATAGATTATTCATTTCACTGTAAAAATTTGCAGGAAGCTAAATAAAAAAACGCTAAAAGTCAAGTTTTTAACTCCCGCCGAAACCAAGTCCGAACCGCCTCTCAAAAATTAAAGTTTTTTTAATTCTTGACTATGTATTTTATAAGTATTGAGTAGATTGCTTTATTTATTGTCAATCATCGCCTAAAAATGTTGGTTCAGATTTTAAAATCGAAAATCTTGCGCGCCGAAACCACCGACGCCATAAAAGATTATGAAGGCTCTCTTGCCATAGACGAGCTTCTGATGAAGAAGGTCGGGCTTATGTACGGGGAAAAAATCCTCGTAGGCAACATAACAAACGGCAAAAGATTCGAGACTTACGCAATTCCCGCCCCCGCAGGCTCCCAAACAATATCGCTAAGGGGAGCCGCCGCGCACATGGGGCAAAAGGGAGACCTTTTGGTTTTAATGTCGTTTGCGATGATGACGCCCGAAGAAGCAAAAGCGTGGGTTCCAAGCACCATAACGCTTGCAGAACGCAATTCAAAGATAATAAAATCGCAAAACGCACTGCAATAATTTAACCTCACTCATAAAAATATGGCGTACAAATTATTCATACCCGGTCCGATTGAAGTGTCGGAAAAAACATACAAGGCAATGTCGCAAGCCATAGTCGGCCACCGCGGCAAGGAATTCTCCGCAATGGTCGGCAGAATCATGCCCGACTTGCAAAACTTGTTCTACACAAAAGACCCCGTTTATTTGAGCACATCAAGCTCTTGGGGCGTAATGGAAGGCTCATTGCGCAACGTAGTCCAAAAAGGGGTTCTAAACTGCGCAAACGGCGCGTTTTCAGACAAGTGGTACGACGTATCCAAGCGCTGCGGGCTTAACGCCGAAATGTTGCAGTTCGACTGGGGCAAGCCCGTCGATCCCGAAGCTGTAAAAAAAGCCCTTTCAACAGGCAAATTCGACGCAATAACAATCATCCACAACGAAACTTCCACAGGCACAATGAGCGATATCAACGCCTTGATGGAAGTAATCCGCGAATTCCCCGACGTAATTTCGATTGTCGACACGGTAAGCTCTTTTTCGGGCATGCCGATAAAAAAAGACGAGCTCGGCATCGACGTAATGATGGCGGGATGCCAGAAGGCGATGGCGATTCCTCCGGGCCTTGCATTCCTATCCGTTTCGCAAAAAGCGTTGGAAAAGGCAAAGAAAACAGAAGGCAGAGGCTACTACTTCGACTTCTTGGAATTCCAAAAGTTCTGGGAAAAGAACCAAACTCCGTCGACTCCCGTAATTTCTTTGATTTACGCGCTTGAAAGCAAGCTTGAAGACATCAAAAACGAAGGCCTTGAAAAACGCTATGCCCGCCATTTGGAAAACAACAAGATTGTCCGCGAATGGGGCTACGGCTACGGTTTTGAATTGTTCCCCGAAGAAAAGTACGGTTCGGTAACCTTGAACTGCTTCAAAAACAATCTTGAAATCGACATTGCGGCGGTGAACGACGAGCTTAAAAAACGCTACAATATGATGTTCAACTGCGGCTACGGCAAAATCAAGGGCAAGACTTTCCGCATTTCTAACATGGGCGACGAAACGCCCGAAACAATGCGCGAACTTCTGGGCAATCTCGATACAATTCTTCCCGAATTTATCAAGAAATAAGCCCTTTTAGCAAAAGATGAAGAAGCTTGTCATAGCGGAAAAGCCGAGCGTTGCTGCGGACATTGCGCGCACGCTCGGAAAGGCGAAAAAAAACGGCGACTATTACGAAAATGAAGATTTTGTGATATCGTCCGCGCTCGGGCATTTGATAGAATTGCCCATGCCCGCCGACATTGACAAGAAGTACGCCCGCTGGTCGCTCGCAAACCTCCCGATACTGCCCGAAAAATTCACTCCCAAACCGATAGAAAAGACGAAGAAAAAATTCGCCGAGCTCAAAAAGCTCATGGGGCGCAAGGATTTGGACGGCATTATCAACGCATGCGACGCGGGAAGGGAGGGCGAACTCATCTTCACTTATATTTACGAGGCGGCGAAATGCAAGCTTCCGCGCCAACGGCTCTGGATGTCGAGCATGACGCCGGAATCGATAAGGCAGGCATTCGCTTCGCTCCGCTCCCAAGATGAAATGGCGTCTCTTCAAGACGCCGCGCGCTGCCGCAGCGAATCGGACTGGATTGTCGGAATAAACGGCACCCGCGCAATAACTTCCCGAATGTTCGGAGCGCGCCAAAAGGCGGTTGCAAGCGTGGGCAGGGTCCAAACCCCAACCCTTGCCATGATAGTCGAAAGGGAGCGGGAAATTGCGAATTTCAAGCCGAAGCCCTATTGGAAAATAACCGCAAAGTTCGGCATTGAAAACGGGGAGTATTCCGGAACATACCAACGCCCCGGCTTTAAAGCAAAAGACAAGGCTTCCGGCGACGCGGCAGACAGAATTTGGGACGAAGAATCCGCAAAAAAAATTCTTGAAGAGGTAAAAAACGCCGCTTTTGCAGAGGTTTCGGAAAAGAAAACGCAGTCAAAGCAAATTGCGCCCAAACTTTACGACCTCACAACGCTCCAACGTGAGGCAAACAACCGCTTTTCTTTTTCCGCCGCCCGCACTCTTTCAATCACCCAGTCGCTATATGAAAAGCACAAAATGGTGACCTATCCGCGCACGGATTCCCGCGCGCTTCCCGAAGACTATCGCGGAGTCTGCGTCGACACATTGAAACGCCTTGACGGCAAATACGGCGTTTTCGGCAAAAAAGCGGCGGAAGAAGGCTATGTGCAAAAAGCGACAAAAAGAATTTTCAATAACGCGCAGGTAAGCGACCACTTCGCAATCATCCCGACAGGCGTAAGCTCTTCTAAATTAAACGCCGATGAATTGAAGATTTATGATATGATTGCGCGCAGATTCATAGCGGCATTTTATCCGGACGCAATTTTCGACGTAACCCAAAGAACATCCGTCGCTTCCGGGCATTCCTTTAAAACAGAAGGCAAAATTTTAAAATTTCAAGGCTGGCTCGAAGTCTACGAAAAAGGCGCGGCAAACCCCGAAAAATCCGAAGACGACGAAAGCGCAACCCTGCCTGAGCTAAAAGACGGCGAAAACGCGAAGATTTTAGAAGCCGAAACAAAAGAAGAGGCAACAAAACCTCCGGCGCGCTACACGGAAGCCACCTTGCTTTCCGCAATGGAAGGCGCCGGCAAGCTCCTTGAAGACGACGAGCTTGCGGAAGCCATGAAAGAAAAAGGCTTGGGAACTCCCGCAACGCGCGCGCAAATAATAGACACCCTCGTATCCCACCAGTTCATCGAACGCCAAAAACGCGAGCTTGTGCCGACCAACAAGGCGGAAAGCTTAATCGTATTTTTAAAGGCGGTCGGCGTTGAAGACCTCACAAGCCCCGCAATGACGGGCGAATGGGAATACAAATTGCGCCTCATAGAAAAAAACGAGCTTTCCAGAAAAGATTTTATGACGGGGATATCCGAAATGGCAACGAATATTGTAGAACGCACAAAAGCTTTCTCCGAGGAAGATTCCGAAAAGAAAGAAACCAACATTATCTCTCCTTCCGACGGGAAAAATATGATGGAAACGTTCCGCGCATACCGCTCGCAGGACGACAAGCTCATCATATACAAGACGATGGGCAACCGCAAAATGTCGAAAGAGGAAGTGGAAGAACTCTTGGCAAAGAAGATAATCGGTCCTCTCGACGGCTTTAAAAGCAAGCAGGGCAAGCCCTACTCCGCATTTTTGAAATTAGACGACGACTTCAAAGTCAAGTTCCAGTTTGGAGCGGCGAATTCCGACAATTCGGAAGGTGCGGCCGGCTCAAAAAACGAGGACTTGTCGAAA
The DNA here is from genome assembly GCA_017629765.1 of Opitutales bacterium. Classification (GTDB taxonomy): domain Bacteria; phylum Verrucomicrobiota; class Verrucomicrobiia; order Opitutales; family Intestinicryptomonadaceae; genus Intestinicryptomonas. The sequence continues at coordinate 9,295 of JAGBWO010000151.1, forward strand.
GCTGAAGCGATTTCCAGATGCCCGAAAGCGGCTCTCGGCTACTGCCAATGCCAAGACGGAATGATGCTTGAAACGACATCGCAATATGTATGCTCCAATTCGCTGGATAAAGAAAAAGGATGCTCTTTCAAAATTTGGCGCAATATGCTTTCGCACTCTATTAAGCGCGAGGAAGTCCAAGCTCTCGCCGAAACAGGCAAAACTCCGCTTATAGAAGACTTTGTGTCTAAGCGCACGGGCAAAAAATTCTCCGCCTACCTGATAATAAAAGACGGCGGGGAAATCGGCTTTGAATTTGAAAAGCGCGCGCCGAAGGCAAAAAAACAGTCCGAAAAAAAGCCGGCAAAATCCGCGCCCAAATCGGATGAAGAATAATATTGAACTTGCGCCAAACAAGTCCATAATATTGTAAAAATTCAGAAAAGCGGAGTATTTTATGGAAGAGGATTTTCAGGAAAATTCTACATTGAAAACATATTTGCCGTTGGCTGCGGGGCTTTTGGGCATAGTAATGGGCGTTGTCGCGCTCGGATTTGCCATCGCCTCCGCAAACAAGGCGGGAGAGCTTAAAGAAAGCCTTGCCGCCCTAACCCAATCAGTTGAAGCGGGAGCAAATTCGCAAAAGGAATTAAAAGCTTTAAACGATAAAATCATAAGCGCGTTCGAGCAGATTGAAGCCACAAAAGCGGCGGGGGCGATAAACGCCAACGCAGTTTCTAAGCAGGTTCAAAACGCAATAAACGCGCTGAGTACGGAAATAACCAACAACCGCAACCTCATCGCCAAAAATCAGGAAGCGATAGGCGAGCTTGCAACAAGGGGCGTACGCCCGTCAAGAAACGCTTCCGCCAAAACTTCCATTAGCGAAGAAAATTCTTCGGCGGCTCCCTCGCAAAGCGGCAAAATCCACAAAGTAAGAGCTGGGGAAAACTTTTCAATAATCGCAAAGAAATACGGAGTAAGCGTATCTGAAATAGAAAAAGCCAATCCCGACAAGGATTCGCGCAGGCTTAAAATCGGTCAAGAAATAACCATTCCTTAAAAAATGCCCGCCCCCAAAGAATGGAAGCTTTTAGGCGAAAAAGAAATAGCCGACTGCAAGGTCTTTAAGGTTTGGGACGAACATTTCGCCCATCCCGACGGACGCAGGGGGAATTTATATGTGTGCAAAACAAACGACTGGGTGCAGGCTGCCGCCATTACGTCCGAAGGAAAAATCGTTTTGGTAAACCAATTCAGATTCGGCGCAAGGCGCAACTCGTGGGAGTTGCCGGGAGGAGTTGTCGAAAAAGGCGAAGACCCTGTAAAAGCCGCCCTGAGGGAGCTTGAAGAAGAAACGGGGTACGTCGCCCAAAGCGCGAAGCTTGCGGCGTCGTTTTCGCCAAATCCGGCAATCCAAAACAATAAGGCGCACATAGTGGTTGCCGAAGGCTGCCGAAAGTCAAAATCTCAAAATTGGGACGCAAACGAAGAAATTGAGGTCATGGAAGTTGACCCGTCAAAACTCGACGCAATGGTTGAAAGCGGGGAAATATACCACTCTATCGCGATAAACGGCATTTATTTTCTGCAAAAACACCTTAAAAAAAATGCCTCTATTTGAAGAAGACAGCGACGGGATTTTAAGCGCGTTCAGAGGGCTTGAAAGCGGGCGCAATCTCGGCAAAGCCCCGCAATCCCCTCGGGAGTCGATTGATAAAATTCTGCTCGATTTGAAGCTCTCCTCTTCAAGCCCCATAAAATCGGCAATTGAAAACTGGTCAAAGATTGTTCCCCCGCGTTTTCTGGGAATGTGCGAACCTTTCGATTTAGGCGCAAATATTTTGTACGTAAGAACTTTCAATTCCACCGCCAAACAGGAGCTTATGTTTCAGGAACGCGCAATTTTGAAAAAGATACGCGAACTCGGCGGATGCGCAGACATCAAAAAAATAAAATTTTTATGAAGATTGCACTTATACAGATGAAAGTCGAACAGTCCAGTTTCGACATAAATTTGCAAAAAGCCCAAGAAGCCGCAAGAAACGCCAAGTCCCAAGGTGCGGAATTCGCAATCCTGCCCGAAATGTTCGCCTGCGGATTCAATTACGGAGAAAACAAAAAAGCCATATTAAACGGCAGAAATTTTGAGCGCGATTTTTTGGAAATAGCAAAAGAAAACAAAATTTTCCTTTCGGGAACAGTGCCGCATCTCGAAAAAAATTCCCAAAAGCCCTCAAACCGAATGCTTTTTGCATCTCCCGACGGCGAAATTCTCGCAAGCTACGACAAAATACACCTTTTCGGAGTGTTTCACGAAGACAGGCATGTCGCCTGCGGAAACCGCATAGCCGTAAAAAAAATGCCCTTTGCAAACATCGGATTTGCCGTTTGCTACGACTTGCGCTTCCCCGAAATGTTCGTAAGCATCGCGCAAAAAAAAGCGGATTTAATCGTAATTTCCTCCGCATGGCCGCATCCGCGAATGGAGCAGCTGCGCACGCTCGCCCGCGCACGCGCGATAGAATGCCAATGTTTTGTCGCCTGCGCAAACCAGTCGGGAACGGAACACTTCGGCTCAAACGCAATCCAATACTGCGGCTCTTCCGCAATAATAGACCCATTTGGAAACGCGCTCTGCGAATGTAAAAAGGACGGCGAAGACTTGCAGATTGCCGACATTGATTTTGAAATGTCAAAAATTGCGCGCGAAAAAATCCCCGTAATGTCCGACCGACGCCCCGATATTTATTTCAAATAAACGGAAGACATGTTCATATCCGCACCGAAAGCCTTTGGGAAAGCCGACAAATGCTTCGGGGCGGAGCTTAAAAACATTGCGCCGCTTCACGGGGTGCAAAGCGGAATATCGTTTCCGCCGCAAAAAGACGAAATTTTTGAGGGCATTTCAGAAACTGCCAAAATCGGGCATTACCACTCATGGACGGTTTCGCAAAAAAATTTCCCCAAAGAGCTGGAAATTACCGCATCGGACTCATTCGGCGAAATCGCCGCCGTCCGCGTAAAAAACACCCAAACGCGGGGGTTGCAGTTTCATCCCGAAAGCATAATGTGCGACTGCGGAACGCAAATAATCAAAAATTTTCTGAAAATTTAAATTGAAAAAAACAAACATAACACCCAATCTTGGCAATATGCAGGAATTGACAAAAACAGCAGTTGAAAATTTCAGAAAAAAAGGATTTGTCGCCGAATTCTTTGAAAGCGGCGAAGACGCCTTGAAATACGTTTTAAAAGAAATCGGCTCAAGCGATGTGGGAATCGGAGGCTCAATGACAATCCAAGAGCTTGGCTGGTTCGACGCCCTGCAAAGGCGCGGCAAGGCAATCTGGCATTGGCAGGGAAAGTACGACGGCATTTTAAGCGATGAAAACAACGCGCCCTGCTACATCACAAGCGCAAACGCAATTTCATCCGACGGCGCAGTCGTAAACATCGACGCAAACGGCAACCGAATAGCCGCGACCGCTTTCGGCTCCAAAAAGGCGTTCATCGTCTGCGGCGAAAACAAAATCGAAAAAGACATACCCTCCGCGCTTTTCAGGGCGAAAAACATAGCCGCGCCACAAAACTCCAAACGCTTAAACCGCAAAACTCCGTGCGCGATAAAAGCCGACAAGTGCTACAACTGCAATTCTCCGGAAAGAATATGCCGAATTACCTCCATAACAACCTTTCCGATTCCGAATTTGGATATGCGCATAATTTTCGTGAAAGGCTCATGGGGGTATTAGACAAAAAATTTATAAAAAAATAGTTGAAAGAAAAAGAGCAATTTGCGATAGTAAAAAAATTGCAAAAAAAGATTGCCGCGCGCATAACGAAGAAAGCGTCTGCTTTCTTGAATTCCCCGCGGATTTCCGCAAGGCAATCGCAAAAATATGAAAAGATTTACACAAGACCACGAGTGGCTCGAAATTGACGAAGACGGCATAGGAACTGTCGGAATCAGCGATTATGCGCAGGAAACTTTGGGCGATATTTCAAAAATAGACACGCCCGAAGACAATGCTTTTTTCAAAAAGGGGGAAGCGTTTGCGCACATAGAATCCGAAAACGCCTCATGCGAAGTTTATATGCCCGTAAGCGGCAGGGTAATTGCCGTAAACGAACAGCTCGAAGCTTTTCCGGAACTCTTGAACAGCGATCCCGAAGGGCTTGGCTGGATTGTGAAAATCGAACTTTCAGACAAAAACGAACTTAACGAGCTTATCAAGAAGGAAGATTATTTGGATACTCTTCCCGAAGATGACGAAGAAGATGACGACTAAAATCCCGCGCAAAATATTTCTGTCTGCCTTGGCGGCGCTCGCGCTTTTCGGCTGCGCCACCGACGGTCAAAAATACACGCGCACGATAGCAGTTTCCAGCACTCCGTCGGGGGCGGAAATAGTCGTTAACGGAATGCCTGTCGCAAAAACTCCGCTTGCAATCGAAGTTGAAGCGACAAAATCGGGGCATTTCATAAACAGATTCGAGATTATTGCGCGTCCGTCGGGCAACGCAGAAGGGCAATACATACAAGTAAGGTCCTTTGCGCCCTACTCCACAAAAGACGCCGCAAAAATCCCGGAAAAAATCGAATTTGACATGCGCGCAAATCCGCGCGCAAACTAATTTCCCCAAGAGGCTTGATGCAAATCCTCAAAAGGGAAATCGGCTTGGAAACGCCGTAAATCTTTCCAAAAAACAGGTCTTGGCCGTCTTGCAAAAGGAAGGCGGCGGAGTCCGCAAAAAGCGCAACAAATACGCAAGTATTGGTGCAAAAAAGCGCAATGGCCTCGCGCTTTACGCATCGCCCGAAAGAGCCTTCTCAAACTCGCAGGGCGGCAGAAATCTGCTCAAAATCTTGAAAACCGGCACCACTCCGATTTTCGGGACGCGCAAAATGCGGACATCGCCAATCTTTCGCAGTGCATTGCAATTCGCCTTTGCCGCAGCTGAAATCCCGAAAGGACGAAAGCCGCCGGATTTGTCAAAACCGGTCTTATTGCCGGGGCAAGACAATTTCGGAAGTCGGAAATTTTTGAAATGCGCCAATTTCGGCAAATTTTGAAAATTAAGAAAAATTGAAAGTTTCGACGAAAAAAAGAACTTTTAAATCGAAATTTTCTATAAAACGCACAAAAATTAAAAAAAGTATTTGACGAAAGGATAAAAAGAGGTAATTTCCTCTACTTTTCTTTTAACAATGAAAACAACAGTAGCCAAGAAAGAAGAACAAAAGCAGTGGTACGTGGTTGACGCAAAAGACCTCGTGCTTGGTCGTCTTGCCGTAAAAATTGCGAACGTGCTGCGCGGTCGCTATAAGCCAACATATACTCCCAACGTTGACTGCGGAGATCATGTTATCGTAATCAATGCGGAAAAAATCCGCGTTACGGGCAAAAAGGAAACCGACAAAGAATATATGTTCTATACGGGATATGTCGGCGGCGAAAAATATGTAAGCCTGAGCGAATTCCGCAAGCGCAAGCCCGAATTCATCATCGAAAACGCGGTTCGCGGCATGATGCCGAAAAACAAGCTTGCAAGCGTTATGCTTAAAAAGCTCCATGTTTACGCGGGCGCGGAACATCCGCATGCAGCGCAGCAGCCCAAGCCGTTTAACTTCTAATTTAGGAACATAAGATGAGCGAAAAACAAGTATTTGTATCAGTAGGCCGCCGCAAGACGGCAGTTGCGCGCGTAAACCTCACAAACGGTTCGGGCAACTTGACTGTAAACGGCAAACCCTTGACGGAATATTGCTTCACAGACGCACTCGTTTTGGAAGCCACACGCCCCTTGGTTGTAACCGGATTGGCAACATCGGTTGACGCCAAAATCAAGGTAAACGGCGGCGGCGCAAATGGGCAGGCAGGCGCAATCAGCCACGCTTTGGCCCGCGCATTGGAAAAGATGGACGCAAACTTGAGAGCCGTTCTAAAGAAAGCGGGCCTCATCACCCGCGACGGACGCGCGAAAGAACGTAAAAAGTCCGGTCAGCCGGGCGCGCGCAAACGCTTCCAGTTCTCCAAGCGTTAATCTTGCAAAGTTATTTCAGAAAGCGTTTTCTTCGGAAAACGCTTTTTTTTTTGCCGACAAGCAAAGATCTGTTTTATCAACATCAGAAGGAATAAAATAGGATATTTATAAAAATTTTACGAAAGGGGGGGATGGTGATTTTTGATTTAGCTGACAAATAAAAGTACGGCAAAACTAATCGACAAGAGATGAAAAGTTGCACGATTTTCTTAAAGACTCGTAAACTATTCCCAATGTTTATGGTATATAAGAATGCATATACCATAAAAATATTTCTTGACTTAGATGTTTCTTTTATCTTTATACTTTATTATGAAAAATATTATTTCGTTATTGACTATATCTTCCATTATGGCATTAAGTGCCGATGCGGAAGAATTTACAGCAATTTCTAGTGGGAACTGGACAAATCCTGATACATGGGAAAATGGATCTGTTCCAACAAATGATGGATCTGTTATCTTTAATAATGGCATAACTGTTGATGTTACAACTGCAGTTACAGTTGCAGAATCTCCTTGGAAAGACCATTATGCCACATTGAATGTTACAGGTGAAGACGCAAGCCTAACATATACAGGCACTTTCACAATGTTCGGAAATACTCGAATGGAATTTAATGTTTCAGATGGTGCTACTTTGACGTTGCAAAATTTAACTGGGGTACAGGCGGTTATTCAAATTTTAATATCACAAATGGCGGTATTTTAAACACAACTTTTGAGCAATTCTCTGGTTCTGTAGAAGGTTCAACTATAAATGTTGATAATGGCACAATTCTTATGAAAAGCCAGTGGAATGTTGGTGCAACTGTAGATAATCAAAAGGTAAATGTTGTTGTTAGTGGTGCAAATGCAGTAATGAAAGCATCAAACGAAGGGGGACGTGAAACATTAAGAATCAATGCAACGGGAACCTCAGAAGCAAGTGTAACATTTGCCAATGGAGCATCTGCAAATATATATGACTTAAATATTGGAAATTTTTATAGCAATTCCGGTAAAAATTCTCTTATAATTTACGGGCAAGGTACAAATGTTAAAGCTCAATCAATAAATGTTGGCAAAGCAGGAGAAACAGTAGAAAGTTATATTCAATTCGGCGGATTTGATGCTGAAAACAACTTTATTGCAGCAGATGCAGGTTCTCTTTCTAATGGATGGGAAGTTAAAATTGCAGAAAATGGCAAATTAAAATTCTTATTAGGAGCAGAAAACGCATTTCAAAAAGATACTCTTGAAAATGCAGATAAGTCAAAGGCTATTTTTCAAGGTCAATATGTAAAAAGCATGCAAGCTGATGCTGTTGAACTTGATTTTAGCAATGTGACAGGTTTAGAAGATGGCGATTATTGGTTTGCAATTCTTTCATCTACCCAATCTATTGAAGGTACAAACAACACATTTAATAATGTTGCTTGGGATTGGGATAGCATCATAAAAATTGCAAATACCGGCGATATGGTATACAATGGTTATCAAATTTTAAATAATACACTATTTGTAAATATGTCTATGGTTAATGTTCCGGAACCAAGCACATACGCAATGATTTTTGGAGCTTTGGCTCTTGCGTTTGCAACATACAAAAGAAGAAAATAATTCTTTAACATTACATACAAAAAATGGCATCGGGAAAAGCTGATGCCATTTTTTGTATCTGTTTTAGATTTTTACAAATATTTTGAAGTCGGAGTGTCGAGTTTTGCGAGCCCTTCAACGCTTCCGGAATATACGAGATTTCCGCCATGCTCTCCGCCCGTAGGGCCAAGCTCCACGAGATGGTCGGCAAGGCGAATGAAATCGGGATGGTGTTCGATTACGATTACGGTATTGCCCGCATCCCGCAGTTTAAAGAGCAAAGTCATAAGTTTTTCAATGTCGTCCCAATGAAGCCCCGTTGACGGTTCGTCCAAAATATACAAATTTTTGCCGTTTTGTTTTTTGGAAAGCTCAAGCGAAAGCTTTATGCGCTGGGCTTCTCCGCCCGAAAGAGTGTTGGCAGACTGTCCGAGCCGCACATAGCCCAAACCTACGTCCTGCAAAGTTCTTAACTTTGAAACGATGTCGGAATGGGAGCGGAAAAGCTCGGCGGCTTCGTCAACGGTAAGCTCCAAAACTTGCGAAATATCCAAGCCCTTGTACTTTACTTCAAGCGTTTCGCGATTATACCTCTTGCCTTTGCATGCAGGGCATTCGACGTAAATATCGCCCAGAAACTGCATGTCAAGGGCAACCGCCCCGTCGCCGCCGCAATGCTCGCACCTTCCGCCCTTTACATTGAAGCTAAACCGCGACGCCTTGTAGCCGCGCGCAATCGCGGCGGGAGTTTTTGCAAACAGCTCGCGGAGCTTGTCGAAGAGCTTTGTATATGTCGCCGGATTCGAGCGCGGAGTGCGCCCTATCGGAGACTGGTCGACCCTGACGCACTTTTCAAAATACTCCAATCCCTCGATGCCGCCGTGCGCCCCGCAAAGCTGTTTTGCGCCGTTTAGCTTCCGCGACGCCTCGTTTGCGAGAATTTCATTTACGAGCGTGCTTTTGCCGGAACCGCTGACGCCGCAAACAACCGTCAAAAGCCCCACGGGAAAATCCACCGTAATGTTTTTCAAGTTATGCTCCCTTGCGTTTTTAACCCGCAAAATTCTGCCGTCAGTCTTGGGCGAAGGCGAATATTTTTCAATTCGTTCCCTGCCCGAAAGATACGCCCCGGTCCTCGACGACTTTGATTTTCTGCATTCGGAAAGAGAGCCTTTGAATACAACCTCGCCGCCGCTAAACCCCGCTTTGGGCCCAAGCTCTATGACGTAGTCGCTCGCCTTTATGGCATCGGCGTCATGCTCGACCAAAATTACGGAATTGCCGCCGTCGCGCAGATTTTTTATTGCGCCGATAAGCCTGCCGTTGTCGGAGGGATGAAGACCAATCGTCGGCTCGTCCAAAACGTACGCGGCGCCCACAAGCTCCATTCCAAGCTGCGCGGCAAGGCGCGCCCTTCTCGCCTCTCCGTTTGAAAGGGTTGAATATTCGCGGTCCAAATGCAAATAGGAAAGCCCAACCCTGTTTAGAAAATCGAGCCTTTCTTTAAGCCCGTTCACTGCCTCGTTTATGGCGTCAAACCTGCCGCCTTTCAATGTTTTCACAAATTCAAGCGCAGCGTCACCGGGCATCGACATAAATTCGGGATAAGACTTGCCGCTTACAAAAACATTGCGGCTTCGTGCATTAAGGCGCGCCCCCTTGCAGTCCTTGCAGACGCTCGAAACCATAAATGCGCCAAGCTTCACAGTCATTGCGTCGCTTGCCCCGTGCGAGTAGTAATGGTCAAGCTCGGCAAGCACTCCGGGGAAGTAATAAGGAGCCTGCGACTTTTTCTTGGAACGCCCGCGCCTGATTTCAAACGGGCGGTTCTTGTCCCCGTAGAGAATGAAATCGCGGACGTCCTGAGGCAGATCCTTCCACGGGGCTTTTCGGTCAAACGGGTATTGCAATGAAAGCTTCTTTAAAAGAGAGCATCTGTGCAAAATCAAATACCTCGACCCCATACGGTACGGCTTCAAGGCTCCCCCGTAAACGCTCTTTGTGTCGTCGGGAACGACAAGGCGCTCGTCAAAACTCATAACCCTGCCGATGCCGCCGCAAGACGGGCAGGCGCCGTCGGGATGGTTATGGGAAAAACTGCGCGGAGAAATATCGTCGAATACTCTGCCGCAAACGG
>JAGBWO010000152.1 GCA_017629765.1 Opitutales bacterium
ATGTTTTTGAGCTGTTTTACACAAGGCATTTCAAGGGAAACGCCGTTTACACTGTTCCCACCCGCGCGCTTGCAAACGACAAATTCAGGGAGTGGAAAGCTCTCGGATGGAATGTGGGAATAGCCACGGGGGACTACTCTTTCAATACCTCGGCCCCTTTGGTCGTCGCGACTTTGGAAACGCAAAAGTCGAGGATTTTGGAGGGCAGATGCGCGGACTTAATCGTAATCGACGAATATCAGCTTATATCGGATTTCAGGCGCGGGGCGAATTATGAGGTCGCCATCGCCGCCGCAGGCAGCGGCGTCCAGCTCTTGCTTTTGAGCGGAAGCGTTGCAAACAGGGCGGAAGTCGCCGGCTGGCTTGAAAGGCTTGGCAGGCGCGCGGTGCTGGTCGAGCATGGGGAGCGTCCCGTTCCCCTTGAAGAAGTTTTTTCGGAGGCCGTTTTAAGGGAGGCTTCTTTTTCGGAGAGGGGCGTCTGGGGCAGGCTTGCTCGCAAAATAGTAAGCCTTGAAATGTCCCCTCTTTTGATTTTCGCCCCAAAAAGGATTGAAGCGGAAATAATAGCGTCGCGGATTGCCGAAGCTTTTAAAGACGAGCCGGCGGTTGAAATTCCGCGCGGAAAGCTTTCGAGGGCGGGGCGCAAACTCGGCGGGCTATTGAAGCGCGGGGTTGCCTTCCACCATAGCGGGCTTAGCGCATATCAAAGATGCGATTTGGTCGAGGACATGGCGAAGGCCGGCAGGCTTAAAGTTGTCGTTGCCACGACAGGCTTGGGAGCGGGCGTAAATTTTTCAATGCGCAGCGTCATAGTTGCCGACAGCGAATACGAGGCTCTTGGCAAAGTTTACAAACTGCGCCCCGACGAGCTTTTGCAAATGTACGGCAGGGCGGGGCGAAGGGGGCTTGACAAGGTCGGATACGCAGTGTGCCTTCCGGCCAAGCCGCGTTTTTCAGACGCCAAGGAAATCGTTTTGTCGAGACCCGATTTTCTGGATTGGAGCGCGTTTTTGCGCATAATGGACCTCGCCGCAAGCGGTGGCAAAGACCACATTGCGGCGGCGAACAATTTTGCCAAAAGGCTTTTTGCGAAAGAGAAAATCGACTTGGGATTTGAATCGGCAAGGCGGAATTTGTCAAAGCGCAAAAACTCCTCCGACGGAATTAGAATTGAGATGCAAAATTCGGATATGCTGTGGCAGCGCAGGACGCCGAATTCAATATGCCTTTTAAAGGACGCCTTGTTTTTTGACGGCAAAAAGTGGCGCAATTTTTTGGATGTCAAAAAAGCGGTTTCGCTTCTCAAAATGGGGGCTGTTTGCGGATTGCCGTCCGGCGGATACGGGGTGGAAGTCCGCATTGCGGGCGAAATTTCAGATGGGATTTTCAGGCTGAACAAGTCGCTTGTTGCCAAGTTGAAGCCGCTCCTTAAAAATGAGGACAGGGCGGCGGTTTCCAAAAGCGGCGCGACGTTGAAAACATTGCGCAGGCGTTTTTTGAAGTATTTGCCCGATTTGTTTTCAGGGGCGTTTGCCGAGTTTTTGGAGATAAAAAACGGCGGGCTGTTTGCAAAATTGAGCGTCCGAAACTGCGCCGCAAAGACTTTTAAGGACGGCGCGGGGAAAAATCTGTTCAATCCGCCAATGCGCGAAGTTTTGGTGAAAAACGCCTATGATTTCGAGGCGCTGTCGGGCGGGGGAAGTACCTCTGGCTCCGCTTCGACGGTTGCAGAGATGTGGCTTAAATTCGGGCTTGTGGATGAATGCTTCAAGCCTACCATGCGCGGCAGGATATTTTCGCTTTTCAATTCGGGGGAGGGGCTTGCGGTTGCGGCGGCTCTTGAAGACAAGTCGTACGGCATACGGGAAATCTTTTACGACATGGCAAATTTGAGGGCGGGGGCGAGGTTTGGGCTTTCGTCCAAAATCCGCTCTCCGAGTTCTCGCCTTGCGGATATTTGCCGCATAAAATACGGGATTTGCGACGTGGCGGGATACCTGCATAAGGGCATTCCCGCAGGCTACGGCGAAGGGGCTTCGGAAATTATGCGAAAATTAAGCGCAGGCGCGCCTTTTGCCGATTTTGAAGACGAATTTCTGCGCAAGGGCGATATCACAGCTCTGTATTCGGTGGCGTGGACGGTTACTATACCCCATTCCTGCGCTACGAGCATGGCGAGATACGCAACAAGGATATACGCGATGTCGAGCGTAAGAATAATACTGCGCAAAACCTTGTGCCACAAGTTATTGCAGCTACTCCTGAGGAGATGCGCCCATTGTTGGAACTTGTAGCCAAAGAAGGCTATACACGTGTGGATATAAACATGGGCTGCTCGTTCCCATTACAGATGCGTAAACGTCACGGAGCAGGCCTGTTGCC
>JAGBWO010000153.1 GCA_017629765.1 Opitutales bacterium
CATTGTGCGGGAAGCGTAATTTTTTACATAAAGGACAAAGACATCGCATTTGTCGGAGACTTGATTTTCGCCCAAAGCGTCGGGCGCACCGATATGCCCACGGGCGACTTTGCGCTTCTTGAAAAGTCCATAAGAAACAAAATATATACCCTGCCCGACTCCTGCAAGCTCCTGCCGGGCCACGGAGAATTTACGAGCGTCGAAATCGAGAAGCGCTCAAACCCATACGTTTCGGAATAGATGGATTGCGATGAAAAGTTTATGAGCCGCGCCCTTGAGCTTGCAAAGCTTGCCTGGGGGAAAACCCACCCGAATCCAATGGTGGGAGCGGTAATAGTAAAAGACGGCAAGATAATATCGGAAGGCTTCCATAAAAAAGACGGCGATTTGCACGCCGAAAGAAACGCAATAAACGCCCTAACCCAAAGCCCCGAAGGCGCCACGATTTACGTCAGCCTTGAACCATGCTCCACGAAAGGCAGAACGGGGGCGTGCACGGACGCGATAATCGCAAGCGGAATAAAAAAAGTCGTGATTGGAACGCTCGACCCCAACCCCGACCATGCGGGAAAAGCCGCAGGCATTTTCCAAAGGGCGGGCATTGAATGCAAAATCGGGATATTGGAAAAAGAGTGCCGCGACTTAAACATAATATTCAACCATTTCATAACAAAGAAAAACGCCCTTCTTGCGATAAAATACGCCCAGACAAAAAACGGGAAAATCGCCGAAAAACGCGGAGCTCCGTCGCAAATAACATCGGAGGCCGCGCGGAAGCACCTGATGCGATACCGCGCCCTCTTCCCTGCAATAGCCGTCGGTTTCGGAACGCTTGCCGCGGACAATCCGTCTCTTACTATAAGGGACGAAAGCGGCGAAAGCTCCAATGCAAGATTTATCCTCGATAGAAATCTAAACTGCGCGAAATTAAACCTGCCAAACTACAAAGTTTTTTCCGACAAATTCAAAGACAAGACAACCGTCGTCTGCGACCTTGACGCGCCTGATGAAAATTTGGAACTTTTGGAATCCCAAGGAGTGAAAATTCTGCAGATAAAAACAAGGCGTGAAGAGGAAAAACTTTTCTGGCAAAAGTTGAAAGTTGACATAAAACTGCCCGCAATAATGGTCGAAGGCGGCGCAAAAATATTGACTTCAATAGCAAGATGCAACGCCGCCGATTATGCTTTTAAGTATATTGCGGAAAAAGTATTTGAAAATACGGATGCGCTCGATGCTTTCGACTGCCCCGCGCCCGAAATAAAAAATCCGATTTCAATAAGCCTGCCGCCAGACGTCTGCGTTCGAGGTTTTTTATGAGGACTTGAAATTGGCGCATATTTGCAATAGCGGTTTGCATTAAAGATTCTTGACTTTTGTCAAAATTTTCATATTAACATTTGTATTCAAACTTTAAATTTTATTTTAACGGATACAAAATATGAAAACTCCAAAATATACTGCTGAAAAAATATTCGCGCTTGCTTTGTCAGGGCTTGCCCCGATGCTTGCAGCCGCCCAAACGGGAACATACCCTGATGCTGACGAAGGCAAGGAAATAGAGTCAACCCTTGCCTACGCGAGAATTCAGGAAAGTGCGACTTATGATGCGTTAACATGGGCAGATCAACCGTGGACGTATTTTGTTAAATATAATTATACCGACGGCACATCAAGCGCATTGTTGGAAGCCCCCGATTTGGCGGGCGCGCCTCTTGAAAGCACATCGGTTGAATTTGGAGCCTATGGCAAAGTATTTAATTTTACGGATGTTGATTTGACTTACAAGTGGGCGGTTTTCAACTACTACACAACCGCAAATTTCGATAACGCTTCGCTAAACCTCTCATCTCGACAAATATCAGACGGAAGAGACGGCGGACAAGAAAATGATTTATATTTTGCAACTGTAAATCTTAAAAACGGCTCCGCTTTAAATTATGGAGTCGGCAATTCAGTAAGGTTTTGGTTCTCAAACCTCGACATGCAGGACTCCTCAATGACAGGCGGGCTGAATTTGTGGCACAGCGCAAATATAAGTTTGAAAAACTCCGGCATAACCGCAACGGGAACGCTTTTGCAAATACACGGCAACGGCAACTCTTTCGTTGAATTAGACAACTCCGCCATGTCAACATCTACAACTGCAAGCGGGCTTCAATTATACGGGCATGCGGCAAGTGAAAATACACCAATAGAAATTACACTAAAAAATAATTCCAAATTCACTGCGGGAGCCGTCAGCGAAATAAACGGTTTTACAGCAACAAGTGGCGGAGACAGCTGGATTGGCTGGACAAACACCGAAAACGGCAAAATTACCGTAAACATAGAATCGGGTTCTGAAATGATTTTAGGCTCGACTACAATCGGGCGCCAAGACGCATACAAACAGGCTGCGGCAAATTATGGCTTTAACGTTTCGGGAACTGAAGGAAACATATCCAAGCTGATTACAAGAAACTTGATATTGAATACTTCAACCAACGAAGCTGCAACCGACACATCATACAACACATTCGTAAATCTCGGTGAATATTCGCTTTTAAGCGCGAATAGTATTTTTATTGCCGATGTCTCCGATGCCATAAACGGAACGGCTAAAATATCGCTTGCAAGCAATTCGCAAGTTATGGTTTACCAGTCTTCGTCGTTAAAAGAAGGCGATGATACCATTTATAATGACGGGGGCGCAATAAACGTGGGAACAAAAGTTCGTTCGGGAGGAAATGCCGTGTTCGAGGCGGACGGCTCGTCGATAAGAGTTGAAACGTCCACCATTTCGCTCGGCAATGAAGCGTCAACGGGAGGCTCAAATACATTCTCAATAAAAAATACCTCAGCCGATGCCTCAAAACAAAACTATGTCTCGGCTTTCAACTACGAAATGAAAAATTCCAAAGTTGAAGATTCTACACAGACAAACCGCCTGGTTATCGACGGC
>JAGBWO010000154.1 GCA_017629765.1 Opitutales bacterium
CGCAACCCGAATTATTTTGCAACAATGATGCTTGCAACCGGCAGGGCCGACGCTATGGTTTCCGGCGTCACGCAGTCCTCCGCAAGCTCGCTTCGCCCGGTTTTCCAGCTTATATCGCTTCAAAAGGGCTTTAAGACGGCGTCTTCAATGATGATTGTCGAGACAAACAACGAGAAACTCGGCACCAACGGACTGCTTTTCCTTTCGGACTGCGGCGTCATTCCCGAACCAACCGAGGAGCAGCTTGCAGACATTGCCATAACAACCGCAAAGCTTGCAAACCACTTGACGGGCGAGCCTTCAAAAGTAGCAATGCTAAGCTTCGTTTCAAAACTTCAGGTGGCAAAGACAAACAGCGTCCTGAAAGTGAAGGCGGCGACTGCTCTTGTGCATCAGCGTGCAATGTCGGAATCCTGCGAAATTGAAGTTGACGGGGAATTGCAGGTTGATTCCGCGCTAATTCCCGAAGCCGCGAAAGTAAGGGGCATAAACAGCTCCGTTGCGGGCAAGGCTAACGTGCTGATTTTCCCCGACTTGAATTCGGGCAACATTTCCTCGAAGTTTTTGAGCATTGTGGGATGCAGAACCTACGGGCAGATTGTGACGGGGCTTGTAAAGCCGTTTGCGGAAGTTCCGCGAAGCGCGCTTACCGAAGATATTTTTGGCGCGGCGGTCATCGTTGCGGCGCAGGCTGTCGATATGAAGTATTTGTATCCGGACGTATAAAAATCTCTTATGTCTTTGAAAATTGCGGCATTAGCGCGTTTTGCGCGGTGCCGTTTTTTTATGCGGGATTTCGTTGGAGTTGGAATTATGTTTTTTATTGAACTCTTCGTGTCTTAATGGCATCATAAAACAATTATCTTAACTTAACTGAAATTTAAACATGAAAAAATTATTGCTTTTCTTGTTGGCGGGGCTGTTTGCATTTACAGGTTCTTTTGCAAAAAATATTGATTTTCTTGACAGCAAGTTCGTTTTTGAGGACATCGAAACGTTTAAAATTAACAAGGAAGAGCCGCGCGCATTCTTTATTTCTTATCCCAATTTTGAGCTTGCCTCCAAGCCGATTTCAGCCGAAGCGGTAGGGAGGATTTACGACACTCCGAATTATATGCTCTTAAACGGCAATTGGAAATTCCTCTTTCTTGAAAACGAAAAGCTTTTTAAAAGCGAATATGTTTCGGCAAATTTTGACGATTCAAAGTGGGATGTTTTGGATGTGCCGAACACTTGGCAGACAAAGGGCTATGACAGGATTTTTTATAACAATATGCCTGCCGAGTTTCAGTTTCATAAAAACGGCTCTTGGATAAAAGGCTATGGCGATAACGGCAAGGAAAATCCGAGCGAATCCATCTTAAACCCGAAAATTCCCGAAGAGCACCGCGAAGCCGCCGTGTATCGCCGCGATTTTACTTTGCCCGAAAATTGGGACGCCCGAGCTGTGTTCATACGTTTCAACGGCGTGCGCACGGGGTTTAAGGTTTTTGTGAACGGAAAATTTGCGGGGTATGCCGAGGACTCTTTCACTCCGTCCGAATTTAATATAACTCCGCTTTTGAAAAAGGGCAAAAATTCCTTGGCGGTCGAAGTCTTCAAATATTCCACCGGCGGTTTTTTTGAAATGCAGGATATGCCGCATATGTCGGGCATAATCCGCGATGTAATGCTGATTTCGCGCCCCAAAACTTACATCCGCGATTATTTCGCCCCCGTATTTTTCTCAAACGATTTGTCTTCCGCCAAAATAAAGTTCGAGGCATTTGTAAAAAATCTTTCGGACAATCCTGCGTCGGGTTTGGTTTTAAAGGCGGACATCGTTGACGATCGGGGCAACAAATTAAATTCCAAAACTTTGCTTGAAAAGAAAATTCCTCAAATACCGAATTCAAAGGAAATAAAAGTTTCCGGGGATGTTGATGTAGAAAATTTCAAGCTGTGGTCGCCCGACAAGCCGAACTTGTACGCGCTTTTAATCACGCTTTCCGATTCGGGCGGCAAAACGCTTGAAACCGTCAGGGCGGACTTCGCTTTCAGAAAATTCGAGGTCAGGGGAGCCGGTATTTTCCTGAACAATGTCCCCGTGCTTTTCAAGGGGGTCAACCGCCACGACTGGTCGCCCGACAAGGGTAAAACGTGCGAATTTAAATGGCAAAAGCGCGACGTCGAGCTTATGAAGCGCGCAAACATCAATGCCGTCCGCACTTCGCACTATCCGAACGACGACACTTTTTATATGCTTTGTTCCCGCTACGGATTGATGGTATTGGACGAATGCAATCAGGAACAGCACGGTTATAGAAACTCCTGCGCGCTTGATTTCGACAACTTCATCCCCGCAAGCGTTGACAGAATGCGCAATATGGTCTTTCGCGACAGGAACATTCCATGCGTCGTCATATTTTCCGTCGGCAACGAATCTGCGGGGTGCATCGTAAAAGGGCATGGCGACATGGCAAAAGTCGTGCGAGACAACGCGCCTTTGCATTATGTCCATTCGGAAGCCGAAGTTTGGCACAAAATGAACGGGGAAGACAAGGGATTTTCCGACTTCGCCTCTCCGATGTACGGCGGCGTTGACCGAATGAACGGCTATTTGCGCTCCTCGCAAAAGAAAGTTCCGTTCTTCTTTTGCGAGTACGCCCATGCGATGGGAAATTCAATCGGCAACTTAAAGGGCAAGTGGGATTTAATCAGGGCCAATGCCGACTGCCTTCACGGAGGCTTTATTTGGGACTGGGTTGACCAGTCGCTTTATTTGCCGCGCGAGGACGGTTCGGGAAAGCTCTATCTTTCGGACGGGCGCGATTGGAAGACTTCGCCGTCGGCGGGCAATTTCTGCTCAAACGGCATTGTCCGCGCCGATAGAACTTTCTTTGCGAAGTACCATGAAGTCGTGCGCGTTTACCAAGACATTCAGGTTTCGCGCCCGAATGACGGAAATCCGAAGCTAATCAGAATTTCAAACGAATTTTTCGACACGAATTTGAGCGAGTTTGACGCGAAGGTTGTTGTTGAATGCAATGGCAAGCGTGTTTTTGAAAAAAATCTTGCTCCAATCGACTTGCCTGCGGGAAAGAATGTGGAAATTGAATTGGAGCTTCCCGAATTTGGAAACGAAGGCGAATATTTCTACTCTGTTATTTTTACGCGCAAAACCGAAACTCTGTTTGCCAAAAAAGGCGACGTGGTTTCAAGCTCACAGTTTAAGCTGAAAGGCGGCGGGGATTTGAAAGAGATGAAAATCGCAAATCGCGGCAAAATCGACGTTTCAAAAATTGGCGATGCCGTATTTGTGAAAGCGGGAAATTACATTTACGAATTCGACGCCAAAAACGCGTGCCTGAAAAGTTTGAAGCGCGGCGGGGACGAAATAATAAATTCGCCCGTTCTCTTTGACATCTCCACGGCTTTTATTGATAACGAAAGGCGCGGCGAAGTCGCGAGGGAGTGGAACGGCAGAAATCTCGGCACTTTAAAACACATCAACCCCTCGTTAAAAATCGAAAAATTGGATCGCAATGCGGTAAGAATTGTATGTTCCGAAATTCTCGCAAACAATGACGGCGAAGGTTTTGCAAACGAATTTGCATATACGATTTTAACCGACGCTACGATGCAGGTTGTTGCATCTTGCCAAAAGATAAACGAAACTCCGCGGAATTTAAATGTCGCAAGGATTGGCTTGAAAATGGGGCTTAATCCGAAAATCGAAAACGTAAAATACTTCGGGCGCGGAGAGTTCGCAAATTACGAAGACCGCAAGGAAGCGGCGGATGTCGGGCTTTACTCTTTGAAAGTTAAAGACTTTATGGAAGACTATTCGTTGCCGCAGGATACGGGCAACCGCGAAGAAGTCCGCAGAATGAAAATTACAGATGAAAACGGATTTGGCATCATTATTTTGGCGGATGAAAGGCCGCTTCCAATGGCAATATTGCCTTACACACAGGATGAGCTGTTAAAAGCAAAGCATCCGCACAACTTAAAAAATCCTGCTCAAAACGAGCTTAGAATTGCATGGAGGGTGAGGGGGCTTGGCAACAATTCCTGCGGCCCGTCAACGCGCAGCCAATTCAGGCCCGATTTCAATGGGGCAGTTTCATGGTCTTTCGTCTTGAAGCCCGTAAGCTCCAAGTTGCAGAAAGCGGACGGAATCTTTCCGAAGAAGTATTCGCATAAGCCGGCGGAACGCTCCGAAAATTTAATTATCGACGGGCTTATGCCAAAGCCTTTGGGCAGGTGGGTTTCTGAAAACGCGAAAGTTTCATATTCTTCCATTGACGAAAAATGGTCCCCTAAAAAGGACAATTTGCTGGCTTCGGGAGATGGCGTTTTTTCTTTCCACACGCTCAAAGAGAAAAATCCGCATTTGACGGTTGAGCTTGAACGCGCGGAGGAAATCGTTTCCGTTGAAATTGTAAACAGGGCGGACGCCCAGGGCGACAGAACGACGCGCCTTAGAATGTTCGTTTCCGAAAACGGCAGCGGCTGGAAGCGCGTATGGTCTTGCGAAGACTACAAAAGCAAGTGGGTTGTAAATTTTGAAAAACCGATAAAGGCGAAATATGTAAAGCTTATGCTCGACAAAACGGAAATCTTCCATTTGAAGAGGCTTAGAATATTTGCCAAATAGTTTGCAAAAAAAATTCGCTTAAAAGTTTTAAGCGAATTTTTTTTTGAAGTTTTGCGGATTAGTATATGAACAAAAGTTCGCGGTATTTCGGAAGCGGCCAGAGAGAGTCTTCCACAATTCCTTCCGCTTTGTCGACGCATTTGCGAAGGCGGGCCATTTCCTCTTTTATCTTTTCGATGTCGGCTTTTCTTTCAAATTCGGCTTCGAGCGATTTTGTGGCATTTAGAACTTCGGCAAGCGAGTCTGCCGCGCATTTGCCTATTTCGTCAATCGCCGCGTTTTTCCAACCCGAGTTTGCGGCTGCCGATAGTTTTGACAAGTAGGCGGATATTGCGGGGATTATCATAGTGCGCGAAATGTTTATCGAAAGCCCCGCCTCGATTAGAACCTTGCGGGTAAATTCTTCGATGAACACTTCGTAGCGCGAAACCATTTCCACCCTGTTTAACACTCCGTACTTTTCAAACATCGCGATGTTTTTTTCGTCCAAAAGAGGCTTCAATGCTTCGGGAGTTGTGCGCAGGTTCGGGAGCCCCCTGCGTTTTGCCTCCTCCTTCCACTCCTGTTTGTAGCCGTCTCCGTTGAAAATAATTCTTTTGTGCGCTTTTATGATTTCGCTTAGCTTCTTTTGCAGCCCCTTTTGGAAATCTTCTTTCGGGAGGCTTTCAAGATAGGTTGAAATTTCGTCGAAAGCTTCCGCCACAATCGTGTTTAGCATTATGTTCGGATTTGCGCACGACTGCGAAGAACCCGCCGCGCGGAATTCAAACTTGTTGCCCGTAAAGGCAAACGGGCTTGTGCGGTTGCGGTCGGTTACGTCGGCGGGCAGGGCGGGCAGGGTATCGACGCCGACTTTTATCTGGCTTCCGTGCTTGCTTGACTTGGCTTCGCCTTTTTCAAGCTGTTCGATAATGTCGGTAAGCTGGTCGCCCAAAAATATTGAAATGATTGCCGGCGGCGCTTCGTTTGCGCCCAGGCGGTGGTCGTTCCCCGCATTTGCGGTGGAGCTTCTCAAAAGGTCGGCATGCTCGTCAACCGCCTTTATTATCGCGCAAAGAACCGTCAAAAATATCGCGTTTTCGTGGGGGTTGCTGCCGGGGTTCAAGAGGTTTCTTTCGCCTACTGAAATCGACCAGTTGTTGTGCTTGCCCGAACCGTTTACGCCTTC
>JAGBWO010000155.1 GCA_017629765.1 Opitutales bacterium
AAATCCAAAATTTCTCCGTCGTACACAAATTTGTCGATTTTCGGGTTTTCAAGCCCGCTTTCGCCGAACATATAGGCGTTTTGCGCGCCCGATTCCTCGACAAAAATTTTGCCTTCGGGGTGCGCGTATATTTTCGCTCCCGCATCCTGAAATTTTTTTGCGTCCCAGATATGGTCCCAATGCCCGTGCGTCAAGAGAACCGCGCCGACTTTTTTGCCGAGCGGGGCGAGCTGCTTTGAAACCGCGTCAAACGAGCCTTCGGGGGCGTCGATTACCACTGCGTCGGAGTTTTCCGGAAGAATTAAAAAGCAGTTGACGCCGAGCGGGCCCAATTCAAAATTAAAAATTTGCATAAGACTTATATTCGTATTTTTTTAAAATTTTACGAGAAAATTTTTTCGG
This sequence comes from Opitutales bacterium, assembly GCA_017629765.1. GTDB lineage: Bacteria > Verrucomicrobiota > Verrucomicrobiia > Opitutales > Intestinicryptomonadaceae > Intestinicryptomonas. The sequence continues at coordinate 403 of JAGBWO010000155.1, forward strand.
CGTTAATGCAAGGTGCGTTTTTCCGAAAAAACAAATATGAACGAATGTATTTTCAGCGTAGGAACGCTTTTGCTCCGCGTAGGCTTTGGAGGCGCAATGCTTGTGCACGGATTGCAAAAGTTTAAATTGATTTTAAACGGCGGGGCCGAAAAGTGGCTCGACCCGATAGGAATAGGCGCGGCAAATTCGCTTTATCTTGTGGCGTTTGCGGAATTTGCGTGTTCGATATTTGTAATTTTGGGGCTTTTCACGAGAACTTCGTCGGTTTTGCTTTCGATTACAATGTTTGTCGCGGCATTCGTATTTTTGAAAGACGCCGCTTGGGCGGATAGGGAGCTTGCCGCGGTATTTTTGTTCGGTTTTATTGCTTTGGCGGTTTTGGGCGGAGGCGATTATTCGCTTTCGAATTTGATTTTCAAAACAAATTCTCTGCTTGGCAATTTGTAATAAAGAAAATCGTATTTCTTTAAAAAATATTTGATAGTTTTATAAACCTGTATACCCTCATAATTATTATAGGTCGGTAAAATTTTAAAAGCGTCGGCATTCAAGATGCCGGCGTTTTTTTTATGGAAACGATAGGCGGTGTTTTTGCGGATTTTTTTTAAAACGTTTTCTTGGGGAAAAATTAGAAATTTTTTAATAAAAAGCTTGCATAAGTCCGGGTGTTAGTCTTTCATATCAAACTTTTACTGAATGCCACAGTGGCATTTGGTGCAAAACAACCTAAAACAATAAAAATATAGAAAGTATCCAAGGTTCTCCGCAAGGGGAATACGGAGCATAAAATATGAATATTACCGTAAAAGATTTGATGGACGCAGGCGTCCATTTCGGCCACCAGACACGCCGCTGGAACCCCCGTTCCAAGCCCTATGTGTACGACCACCGCTCTGGCGTTTCAATCATCAATCTCGAAAAGACATACGAACAGCTCGAAAAGGCTGTGAAAGTCATTGAAGACATCGTTGCCGACGGCAAAGATATTATGTTTATCGGCACCAAGCGTCAGGCGCAGGAAATCTTGCGCGAAGCCGCTTCAATGTGCAATATGCCGTTTTGCGTAAACCGCTGGCTTGGCGGCACGCTCACAAACTTTGAAACAATTTTGACAAGCCTCAAAAAATACCGCCGTTTCCTCGATATGGAAGCCAATGGCGAAATGGACAAGCTTTATGCGAAGGAAGCCGCAGCAATCCGCCGCGAAATGAACCGCATGAACCGCAATTTTGAAGGCATTAAAGACATTTCCAAACTTCCGGGCGTTGCATTCGTTGTCGACGTCAAGACGGAAGAAATCGCAGTGGCTGAATGCCGCAAGCTCGGCATTCCCGTTGTCGCTTTGGTTGACACGA
>JAGBWO010000156.1 GCA_017629765.1 Opitutales bacterium
CCCTCCATTGCGGTATGTCGGAACGGACGCGAAATTTTTGAGGATTGAAGTGTCGGCAAAACGGGGAGTTTTGACATACCGCATAACCGCGCTATGCGAACTCGACGGCTCTTCTTTGAGCGTAAAAAAAATTTACGAAGGCTTTGTCCGCTAAATTTCAAAAAAAATGTGGATAAATCGAAACTTTTGGCTTTAATATGCGTTTATATCGTTAATAAGTATGCATACGAGACAGGACATTTTATTCTTGACCCAAGAGGCTTTTTTTATGAAGACCGCCGATTTGCCCGAAGGCATGGCGCGCGCCGACGTCAAAATATACGCCGAGACGCTCTTGGAATCCTTTTCTCCTCTGCCGCTTGATGTTTTGAGATGGGGGTACTCTGCCGATTCTTCGCAGATTTTCATTTTTGCGGCTCCCGCCGACAGAATTGCGAAGTCTCAAAAAATATCGGAGCTTATGCAGACTTCAAACCTCGCCACTTGCTTTGCGGCGTGCGTGTTCGGTCTGGATTTGGGCGAAGGATGGTCGCTTGTAAAACGCAGTGCGGGGGAATATTGCGAGTATCTTGCGGTTTTGACGGAAGGCAAAAAATGGCGCGAAGTTTGCGCCGTCTCCATTCCCGCCGAATACGGCGATTCCGAGGCGGAAAAGAAATTTGCAAAAATGGGCGTTCCGCAAAATATTTCAAATGTTTGGGAGTTTTCGCTGTCGGAAGGCTCTGTTTTTAAGCCGGCTGTTGCCTCCGTAAAAAGCGGGGAAGCTGAAATTTCCCAAAAAACTTGCGGAAAAATTTTTCTCTCCTCCGCCGACGTGCGCGACGGCGCGACATTGAAAGCCGCAAAAAAAGCGGTGTTTTTTGACAGGTTCTCGCGCGTTTCGGCGGTTTTTGCGGTTGCGTTTTTCGCTGTTTTGCTGTTTTGGAAAGTTTCTTTGATGTTTCAATCGTCAAAAGCGGGCAAGTTGGGCGGAGAATTTGACGCCCTCAATCCTCAGGCCCAGCTTGTGAAAAATATGATGGACGAGGCGATTTTCCTGCAGTCGCTGAATTCAAAGAAAATTGAAAATGTAATGATGCTTGCGCGGATAAACAAATACCGCCCCGAAGGCGTTTCGTTTGCAAAGTCGGTTGCCAAAACACCGAATTCGATAGAGGTTAAGGGCAAGGCTCAAAGCGTTATGCTCGCTACTCAGTTCGAGCGGCAGCTGCGCCAAAGCGAAATTTTTAAAAATGTAAAGCTTGCCATATCGGGGTCGGGATCCGGCGGAACTTCTTGGACTTTGAACGCGGAATTTAAGGATTAAAATGCTTTCAAAAATACGGAATTATTTTGCATCCAAAACCAAGCGCGAAAAAATTTTGCTGCTCGCGCTGGCTTGGACGGCTCTTTTTATTTGGTTTTTTTCTCTCGCCAAAAGGCAGTCGGCATTGGGCGAAAAAATAGATTCGCTGAACGCGCAGATTGAAAGCGCAAATTTGGCAATAGCGCAAAAGCCGAATGCCGAAATTAAATTGCGCGAAGCCCGCGCATTGATAGACGAGTCCAAAATAGTCAAAGATTTGCGCGTTGAGGCGGAAAAAATCCTGAAAACCGGCGGCTTTTCAAATTTCAGCATGTCGTTTGCCCCCGACACCGTTATGCCTAAGATGACGGTTCGCACTTTGGGCCTTTCTTTGCAGCGCGACACTATTTCGCACTTGATTGCTTTTGAGCAGGAAGTATTGAAGCTTGCGCCGTATATGTTCTTTAAGTCTGCGGAATTTACCGCCGACAGCAAGGGGCAAATGTCGGCGCGCTATGAAATTTCATCATTTGAATTTAAAAAATAAAATTATGAGAATATTAAAGACAGGCATTACGATTTTTTCAGCTTTGTGCGCATCTGTTTTATTGGCGCAAAACGAACCGCAAAACGCTTCCGCAGAACAGAATGCGGTTCCTCCGGCTCCGCCATCATCGCCCGCCGCCGCTTCGCCGTCTGTTTCCGCGCCCGCTCCTTCGGAATCCGCTCCGCAGCCTGCCGCGCAAGAACAGCGGAATTCGAATGCCCCTTCCAATGCCCCGCAGGGGCTTAGGCGCCCCCCGAGGTTTCCGCGTCCCGACGGAGGCTCTCCTTTTGACAGAAGGTTTGCGCCTTCCTTTTCCGCGCCTTCCGAATCATCTTCCAACCCGTCCGATCCCGCCAACAATTCGAATTTAAAAAGAATAGACGAGCATGGCGAAATGCAGGGGCCTTTCTATTTTGTCGACGAAACTCCGTCGCAGATTTTGCAGGTTTTGGAGGCTTTGTCGAAGACCACGATTTTGCAGGCGCAGGGGCTGCCCAATGTCAAAATAAACTTTGTCTCGAAAAAGAAGATGACGAGGGACGACGCAATTGCGGCGTTCAAGTCTTTGCTGTCGTTAAACGGGGTTGCCGTTTTGCCGCTTGGCGACGGCACGATGAGGGCCGTTCCCGTCATAGGCGTTACGCGCCAGTCTCCCGAATTTTTGGTCGGCGACATTTCAAAAATGAAGCCTTCGCAAGTCTTTTACACGAGGCTTTTCGAGCTTGACTATGTTGAAGCGGCCGCAATCCAGCCGAAATTGAAGCCGTTTTTGAGCGTTGACGGCACGGCTGTTGTCGAGGCTTTCCCGCGAAGCAACGCAATTTTGATTACGGATACTTTGGTGAATTTGCAGAGGGTCGAAACTTTCCTAAAAAAGCTCGACGCTCCCGCGTCTTTGCGCGAGGACATAGCTTTCATTCCCATTAAAAACGTAAGCGCAAGTGACCTTCGCGAAAAGCTTGTGGCAATGCAAAACGACCTCCTGAAAAAGTATTTTGAAAACACGACTTTGGATGTCGATATGCGCACAAACCAGCTTATTGTCGTAACGCAAAAGGGAAATCTTGAAGCTATAAAAAAGTTTATAAAAGGCTTGGATGTCGAAGCGGAGCCGATTTTGAAAAATGAGGTTTTCTACATACGCCACTGCAAGGCAGAGGAAATCGAAACTGTTTTAAACAACATTGTGACAAAACAGCAGCAGCAGGTAGCCAAGGCTGCGCAGTCCAAGCAGAATGCGGCAAACGCCGCCACCCGCAACGCAATTCAAGCAGCCCAGGCTGCCCGTGCAAGGCAGGGCAACAACAATAATCGCGGCGGGGCAAATCAAAATGTGCAAGTTCCAAAAGTAAACCTTACTTCCGGCGACGGCAGTACGGGTTTGGAGTTTAGCGAATATGTGCAGGTAGTCGCCCACAAGCCGAGTTCCTCGATTGTCGCCTACGGCACTCCCGCCGACTTGAAACAGCTTAAGAGCATCATCCAAAAGCTCGATATCGCAATCGAACAGGTAAAAATAGACGTCATTATTACCGAAGTTACTCTTTCCGACTCACAGGTTTCGGGTTTAAGCACTTTCGGGCTTTCCTACAATTTGGAAGAGGACGGCGGTTTTGGAATGGCGGACAAATTTTCGGCAACGACTTCGACTTTTTCGATGACGGATTCTTCTTCTCCCGCTTTTTCGCTTGGAATGAACGAGAAGTCGTTTTCAATGGTCTTCAATGTTGCAAGCCAGAACCAAAACGTGAAGGTTTTGTCAAGCCCCACCATAGTGACTACCCATGCGCAGGAGGCGGAGGTAAATGTTTCCGAAAAATACCCGATTATAACCGGCACCACTTCCGACATCTCAAACATTTCAACTACGCGCACGGAGGTAACTCAGGAGGATATCGGCATAAAGCTTGTTGTAACTCCATATGTCGGAACCGACAACATGATTCAGCTTGAAGTGAAGCAGAATGTCGATTCAATCGCAAGGTATGTTGAAATCGACGGCAACAACCAGCCTGTCGTGAGCACGAGATACGCGAAGAGCTACGTTTCGGCGAAGAACGGCGAAGTTATTGTGCTTGCGGGCTTGCAGCATACCGAGTCGACCAACATTGACGGCGGGGTGTGGCTTTTGAGCGACATCCCTCTTATAGGCGAATTTTTCAAGCCGAAAAGCGATTCAATTTCGCGCAGGGAGCTTATAATTTTCATTCGTCCGACAATCATAAAAAGCGTCGGGGCTGAAAATGCCATTGCAATGGCAAACATCAAAAATTCTTCGGTTGAAAATGAGCTTACCTCTTATTTGAAAGACGGGCGATTCTACTCAAACGAGGAAGTCAGGGCAAGCTTTGAGGAGTTTGAGAAAAACCGTCCATACAACAGGCTTTTCCGCGCTCCGCTAACTTTGATTACAGGCGAAAAACGCTTGGTCGAAGGCTCTTCGGACTATAAAAAAGCCGAAAATTCGGAGGCTTCCAAAGAAGAATCCGAAAGCAGCGAGGAATCTCAAAAAGATTCGGAAAAATCTGAAAGCCCGAAAGATGAAAAAGAAAATTCCGGGCTGAAATCTGAAAAATAATCTTAAATTTTTTCAAACGTGAAAGTTTCAAATAAAAAAAAGCATGCGTTGGCGGCTCTGCTTGGGCTGTGCGGAATTTTTGCGTACGCCCAAAATGCGGAAATCCCTTCGCAGAATGCGGTTCCGCCGCAAAGCGCGGAGGCGAAAGCGGAAAGCGCAGATTCCGCGCAGGCTGAAAATTCTTCCGTGTCGAAGGATAGAATCGAGTATTTCCGCCAAAGGCGCGAAGCGCGAAGGGCGGCAAGGGAGGCGTTTGAAAGCGGCGGAGACGTAGAATCTTTCAGGCGCGGCTTTCCCGGAAGGTTTAACCGCCCCGGTTTCCCGCGCCGAAACGCAGCGGCTCCGTCTTCTTCGCCCGAAGCGGCTTCAACCGAAGGCGGGGGCGCGCCGCAAAACATAAATTCAATGCTTGGCGAAAACGAGCTTTTGCGCCTTTTAGCGTCGAAAAATCCTTTTGTTCCCGCAGGAAGCAATTCCGCCTCTCAAATTCCCGAAGGGGTGTTGCTAAAAAGCGTTGCGATGGTTGACGGCAAGTGGGCTTTCAGCGTTTCCGATAAAAGCGGAAAAACAATGTGGCTTAATATCGGTGAGGAAATTGAAAACGCTCCATGCAAGATTGATTCTTTTGATGAACGTTCAATGACAGTAAAGGCGACCATTGCGGGCAGGCAGGTCGATCTTTCGATGGCGGAGCGTTCTTCAAGCGGAACCTCGGGAAGGGTTGAGCTTGTCGATGCCATAAAGCCCCGCAGAATGATTGCCCCGCACGAGCGGGCAAAAGTTTGGAGCCAGTATGCGACCGACGAGCAGCGCGAAGCCGCAAACCGGGTTTGGCAGACGGCGCGCGCGCAGGGCAGAAACTATTTGAACCGCGAAGACAGGCGCAAGATTTTTGAAATCGAACGCTCCATTCAAATACCTGAAAACACAAATCAAGGCGGGGGGCAGCCTCCCGCGCCTCCCCGTTAGAATGGATTTTAAATGGTAAAAGACGACAAATTTTTTATAAAAAGCGTGCTTGAAAATTTGGGCGTGCAGCCCGACGGCGGGCTTATTGAGGAAATTTCAAATGCGGAGCGCGCCCAAAAGGCGGCTTTGATTGCGTCGAAAACATCGAAGCTTGAAAGCGAAGTCGCGAAAGCGGTTGCCGCATCCGCCAATTTGGAATGCTTCGACGATTTTTCGCAAATGTCGAAGCCGTCAAAAAATCTTTCCGTAAAGCTTGTGTCCGAATATTCCTGCCTTCCCGTTTCGGAGACGGAGGACACTTTTGTTCTCGCTTCCCCGTGGATTCCGAACGACGAGATAAACAAGTGGATTTTTTCCATTTCGGGCAAGTTTGCGGAATGGAGAATTTCTCCCGCTACCGCGCTTTCGGAAAAGATAGCCGAGTATTTCGGCGTGGGGGCCGGAAGCTTGTCAGAAAAGGATATGGCTGAATTTGCCGCCGAGGCGGACGGGGAAATCGAGGAGGATGAAAACGCCGCCATCATCAAATTCGTAAATGAAATCATAACCCGCGCGATGGCGGACAGGGCGACCGACATCCACATAGAACCCCAGCGCGACTCTTTAAACATACGCTATCGAATAGACGGCAATCTTGTGCCTGTGCGCGTTCCCGACAATCTTTTGCGCTTCAAAGACTCCATAATTTCCCGCATAAAAATTATGGCGCGCCTGAATATTTCCGAAAAGCGCAGGCCTCAGGACGGGCGCATCGGTTTCACGCTAAAAACGGGAGAGGACATCGACATAAGAATTTCCTCGCTTCCCACTATGTACGGGGAAAGCGTTTCAATGCGCCTTTTGACAAAAAAATCCCAGCCGATTTCTATTGCGGACTTGGGATTTCTTCCGGACGATGCCGAAAAAATCAAACGTCCTTTGGCGCGTCCCCACGGAATTATTTTGGTGACAGGACCTACGGGGTCGGGCAAATCCACAACTTTGACGGCGTTTATCCGCCGCTTGCGCTCGCCCGAAATCCGCATAATTACGGTTGAAGACCCTGTCGAATACGAAGTCGAAGGAGTGAACCAAACGCAGGTTCATCCTGAAATAGGGCTTACTTTTTCGTCGGTCTTGCGCTCGGTTCTCCGCCAAGACCCCGATGTGATTATGGTCGGCGAAATCCGCGACCGCGAAACCGCCGACATTGCAATCCGGGCCTCTTTGACGGGGCACTTGGTTTTAAGCACCCTCCACACAA
>JAGBWO010000019.1 GCA_017629765.1 Opitutales bacterium
GGGCTTTTGGCGTCGCTTCCGCTCTATTGGTTCTGCGGGATAAAGGGCATTGTGCCGTCCCTTGTAATAGCCTCCGCCGCCACGCTTTTGGTTTCGTATTTTTATTCCAAAAAAGTCGCCGTCGAGAAAGTGGATATGGGCTGGCGGGAAACATTCAGCGTCGGCAAAGACATGGTTAAGATTGGTTTTTTGGTGACGCTTTCGGGGATAATCACGCAATTTGCAGGATGGCTTATCTACATATTTGTTTCAAAATTCGGAGGTCTTGAAGAAGTCGGGCTGTATGCGGCGGGCTGGACAATGACAAACCAATACACAAACATAGTTTTTAGCGCAATGGGAACCGACTACCTCCCGCGCCTTTCCGCGCTAAAAGACGATAACGCAAAAATTTCGGAAGCCGCAAACCAGCAGTCGGAAATCGCCCTTCTTATCATCGGACCGGCAATGATTTTATTTTTGTCCGTTTTGCCCATTGCAATCTATGTCTTGTTTTCCGCAAAGTTTTTGTCGATAATAAAATTCGTTCAGTGGATGCTGCTCGGGATGGCGTTTAAAACGGTGTCTTGGACTCTCGGATTCATAATCTTGGGCAAGGGAGACTCAAAAATGTTCATGCTTACCGAAGTCGGCATAAAATTTATTTCGCTTCCCTCCTATCTTTTGGGCTACTACTATTTCGGGCTTGAAGGCATCGGCATTGCGTTTTGTGTGGTCTATATTTGCTATCTGGCTTTGATGAGCCTTGTCTGCATAAAGAAATACGATTACAAGTTCTCTGCGGAACATTTAAAAGTATTTTCCACAACTCTCGTTATGACGCTTGCGGCGTTTGTGCCACTATATTTTTGGGGCTTTCCGACCGCCTATGCGAGCGGTTTTCTGGCATTTGCGGCATCTGCGGCATATTCACTGTTCGAGCTTCACAAAAGAATGGATCTTGCCGCAATATTCGTAAAATTAAAATCAAAATTTTTGGGTTAATTTATGGGAAACGAAAATATTTCAAACGGACCTTTGGTAAGTGTCGGTATTCTCACATATAATTCCGCGAAAACCGTGCTCGAAACACTCGAAAGCGTCAAGGCGCAGACATATAAGAACATAGAGCTAATCATAAGCGACGACGCCTCGAAAGACGACACCATCGAAGTCTGCCGCAAGTGGATTGAAGAAAATAAAGACAGATTCGTGCGCTGCGAAATTCTTACAGTTCCCGAAAATACGGGGATTCCCGCAAACGCAAACCGCCGAATTGCCGCCGCCAAAGGAGAATGGAGCAAAGGCATCGCCGCCGACGATCTTCTCTTGCCCGACTGCGTTGAAAATTTCGTAAATTATGTAAAGGAAAATCCCGACGCAAAAATCATATTTGCAAAAATGCAGCGCTTTAAGGAAGTTTTTAAAGAGGAAAATTTCCGGGATATAACCGACGCAAACGCAAAATGTTTTTGCGAAACATACAAGACGCCGAAAGAACAATACAATGCCCTGCTTTTACGAATGCGCTGCTCCCCCGTCACAATGTTTGCAAAGCTTGAAATCTTAAAGGAAATAAAATACGACGAAAGCTTTAAAACAATAGAAGACTATCCGATGTGGCTTCGCCTTACCAAAGCCGGCGTAAAGTTCAGCTATATGGATAAAATTGTCGCCTATTACAGGCTGTCGCAAAGCAGCATTTCAGCAAACAGCTTCTCAAGCCTGCAAAAGACTATGAAATTTGTTCTTACCACAAAAGATTTTAAAATGGCGTATATTTACCCTAATCTGCCCTTTTTAAGAAGGATGAAATTGCGCCTTACATATTTAAAAATCGAAATCTTTGAACGTCTCGGGCTTCTAAAAGAAAACGTTTCGCCAAAAAAACTCGCGCTCCTTCGCCTGTTGAACGCAATGACGTCGCCTGTTATGCTGCTTAAAAAATTAAAGACGAAACAATAACCAAAGCAAAAATTGGGCCGAAAATGAATATTCTGCAATTTTCCATCTCGTATTCTTTGAATTCAGACACAATAGACTCCGACATGGCTGAAGCCCTCGTCAAGGCCGGGCATAAAGTCTGCGCTCTTTCAATGGATCCCAAATTCGATTCAAAAGAAGGGGAAATACGCCATAAAAACGGCGTGGAAATCCTTTGCGTAAAGACGGGAGCCGTGCAAAAGGTTTCAAAATACAAAAAAGGCGTAAATTTTCTGATGCTTCCGCGCATCGTGAAAAAAGCCGTCCAAAAACATTGGGAAAACAGAAATTTCGACTTCATATTGTTTGAAGCTCCTCCCGTAACCTTGCAAAGCGTGATAAGGTGGGCGAAAAAGAAGTTCACCTGCCCCGCATACCTTATGCAAAAGGATATTTTCCCGCAAAACGCCGTCGATTTAAACTTCTTCGGCAAAAGGTCTTTGGCATACGCATATTTCAGAAGCCAAGAAAAGAAAATGCTCAAAGCCTCCGATTTCATAGGCTGCATGTCGCAGGCAAACATAGACTACATAAGAAAACACAACCCATACTTAAACCCCGAATGCGTGGAATATTTCCCGAACACAAAATCAATCAAGCCGTTAAAAGAGGAAGATAAAACAGAGATAAGAAATAAATATTCCATACCGCAAAACGCATGCGTCTTCCTGTTCGGAGGCAATATGGGCAAACCCCAAAATGTCGAAATAATTTGCAAAGCGATGGATTATTTCAACAAAGACCAATCTGTATTTTTCCTATTCATCGGCTCGGGAACTGACGCAGGCGTCCTGAAAAACCGCATAAAAAACGCTCCCATTGAAAACGCGCTCTTCTTGGATTATATGCCGAGAGACGATTATGAAAAAATCCTGCGCACATGCGATGTAGGGCTGATTTCCTTAAATCCGAATTTCACCATTCCGAATTATCCGTCGAAAATCCTCTCGTATATGGAATGTTCCATTCCCGTAGTTGCGTCGCTGGATTTAAATACCGACTACGGAAAGCTTCTGCAAGAAGACGCAAAATGCGGATTCTGGTCGGACGCCTCCAAACCCGAAGAGTTCATTGCGAACTTAAAGAAAATGTCTCAAAATCTCGAAAATGCGCGAAAAATGGGCGCAAACGGCAGAAAATACCTCGAAGACAATTTCGACGTTGCAAAATCCGTAAAAATTCTGGAAGGGCACTTTTTAAAATAAACCAAAACTACCCCCCCCAAAAAAAATCCCGCATTTGCGGGATTTTTCAGTTTATTGTTTTGAAAGCTACTTGTTCCAAATGAATTTGTTTATGATTTTAGCGTAGCTTTGGATTATTTTCACAACTTTTACGGATACGTTTTCGTCGCAATAATCCGTGGCAAGATAAGTCTTTTCATTGTTTCGGCGCATTGCGATTGAAAGGTCTATAGCCTGCTCGACGTCTTTGCCCGAAATTCCGCCAATCACAACAGTTCCCTTGTCGAGCACTTCGGGTCTTTCGGTCGAAGTGCGGAGCAAAACGCCCGCAAAACCGAGCATTGCGCTTTCTTCCGAAAGAGTTCCGCTGTCGGAAAGCACGCAAAAACTGTTCTTTTGGAGTTTGTTGTAATCCAAAAATCCGAAAGGCTGCAAGCTTTGCACAAGAGGATGGAATTTGAAATTGCGGGCTTCGATAAACTTTTTGCTTCGCGGATGCGTCGAATAAACTATCGGCATTTCGTAGCGCTTTGCGATATTGTTTACCGCATTCATAAGCGACATAAAATTCTTTTCGTTGTCGATATTTTCTTCGCGGTGCGCCGAAAGCATTATGTATTTGCCTTTTTCAAGCCCCAAGCGCTCCAAAGCGTCGCTTGCGTCGATTTTTTGGGCGTGCTCCTTCAAAACTTCCTGCATGGGGGAGCCTGTGACAAAAACATACTCCTTGCGAATGCCTTCCGAGAGCAAATATCTGCGGGAATGTTCGGTGTATGGCAGGTTTACGTCTGAAATATGGTCGACGATTTTGCGGTTTATTTCTTCGGGAACATTTTGGTCGAAGCATCGGTTGCCCGCTTCCATATGGAAAATCGGTATTTTAAGCCTCTTTGCCGAAATTGCCGAAAGGGCGGAATTAGTGTCTCCTAAAATCAAAAGGGCGTCGGGCTTTTCTTTGAGCATAACGCCGTACGATTTGGCGATAATGTTGCCCATAGTCTCGCCCAAATCAGAGCCTACGCTTTCCAAATAATAATCGGGAGCGCGCAGCCCCAAGTCTTTGAAAAAAACTTCGTTTAAAGCGTAGTCCCAATTCTGCCCGGTATGGACAAGAATTTGGTTGAAATACTTGTCGCACGCCTTAATGCACGCCGAAAGCCTTATGATTTCAGGGCGCGTGCCAATAACAGTCATCACTTTTAATTTTTCCATATCAGACCTTTTCAAAATAAGTGTCGGGATTTTCAGGATTGAACGGCTCGTTCGCCCACATAAGCGTAACCAAGTCGGACGTGCCGATATTTTCGATATTATGGGTATATCCGGGCGGAATATCCACAACTTCAAGCTTTTCGCCGCTTGCAAAATATTCTATCACTTTGTCGGTGCCGATTTTCCTGAATCTGATTGCCGCTTTCCCGCAAACAACCAAAAATTTTTCATTCTTGGAATTATGCCAGTGGTTGCCCTTAACAATGCCCGGCTTTGCTATGTTAACGGATGTCTGCCCCCTGTCGGAACTTCTCAAAAACTCGGTGAAAGACCCTCTGGCATCGACATTCATTTTAAGCGGATACGAAAATCCGCCTTCGGGCAGATAGCTCAAATATGTGCTGTAAAGCTTTGACGAAAGCGATCCGGCGAGAACGTCGGGCGTTTCAAAATTTTCGCGGGATTTCTTGAAAGAATAAATGATGTCGACAATCTCGCCCAAAAGAGCCCTGTGGGAAACGGGAACCATGCAGAAGCCCCCGGAAATTTCCGCGCCGTCTCCGCGCGTTTCCTCGCCTTTTAGGGCGCGCAAAATCTCATCGCAAATATCGTCGATGTAAACGACGTGCATTTTTACGGAAGGGTCGTTGACTTTAATAGGCAGCCCGTTTGCGATATTGTTGCAAAACGTGGCTATGGCGGAATTGTAGTTCGGCCTGCACCATTTGCCGAAAACATTCGGAAGGCGATAAACCAAAGCTTTAACGCCGTTTTTTTCGGCA
>JAGBWO010000157.1 GCA_017629765.1 Opitutales bacterium
CGTGTTTTTTGCGCGGAAGCGTTCGATGAATTTTTCGGTTTTTTCGATTTCTTTCGCTTGGTTTGCCGCCATTTTTTCAAGCAAACTTCGGCGTATTGCCGATTCCTTTTCGTAATAGGAGTAGTTGCCCGCGTAAATTTCGAGCCTGCCCGCGCTCAAATGGAAGGTTTTCTTCGTAAGCAAGTCTAAAAAAGAGCGGTCGTGGCTTACGATTATAACGGCTCCCTTGTACGATTTTAAGTAGTCTTCAAGCCAAGTTATAGACTCTATGTCGAGGTGGTTTGTCGGTTCGTCGAGCATTAGAAGCGACGGCTCTTTCAAAAGCAACTTTGCAAGGGCTATGCGCATCCGCCATCCGCCCGAAAATTCGGAGCATTTTCGCCCTATGTCGTCCGGAGAAAAGCCCAAGCCGTGCAATACCGTCTCTATTTTTGAGCGCAGGCGGTAGGCGTCGAGGTCTTCGAGCTTGCGCTCCAAGTCTCCGATGTCTTCTATCGTCTGATAGTATTCGCCTGATTTTTCGTCGAGAATTTTGAGGCGGCTTTCGGCGTCTTTTAGGCGTTCTTGAAGTTCGACGATGTTTTCAAAAGCCGATTTTGCCTCGTCAAAAAGCGTTTTTTCGGAAATGTCGGAAATATCTTGGGCGAGGTAGCCGACTGTGGCGTACTTTGGGCGCGACACTATGCCTTCATCGCAGTCTTCAAGCCCCGAGAGGATTTTAAGGAGTGTGGATTTCCCCGCGCCGTTGGAGCCAGCCAAGCCGATTTTATCGTTTCTGTTTATCACGGCCGAAATGCCGTCGAACAGTTTGCGGGCCCCGAAAGCCAAAGATATGTTGCGTATTTCTATCATTTAAAAAAGCTTGCGATTTTTGATTTCGGCGGGTTTTTATCAAGCAAAATTTTACTTTCCCCTTCCCAAAACTTCTGCGCGGCGTTTTAAATATGACTTGTGCGAGGCTTTGCCGAGATCCGTGTTGTAATATTTTTTATAATATTTTGCCTGCGCCTCCAAGTCGGTTGAGGGCGGGATGTGCGATTTTGCCTCCGCATACTTCATGCGTGCGAAAACCGCGCAAAGCTCATCGTTTAACTGCAAGTCTTCGAAGCGAATCCGCTTGTCTTCGCCCGCATAGTTTCGCAGGATTTCTTTGTAAAGTTTGGGATGTTTGATTTTTATGGCTCTGTTCCAGAGGTCTAAAAAAGTGGCGTATTCCACCTGAAAAAGCCCTATTGCCGTTCCGTGCTTGTCTTGAAATCTGGGGCGCAGCCCGCTTTCCGTGCAGGCGGTTCCGAAAAGGAGTTCGCGGGCGGCGGGAGTGTCGTAAATTTCTTTTGTTCCCTTTACCCTTTCGATGAACGAGCATGCGTTTGCTATCGTATTTCTTGCTTCGGTTTCCGTCAAAGTCCTGCTTATGCCGGAATGCCTCTTTTTAAGCGAGAGCAAATACCTCTGTTCCGCGGGCGTCAGCGATGGGGAAAACGAAACGTCGAAATCCGGCGGCGTAAGGTATATGAAAACCCATGCAAACGACAAAAGAGCCGCCGCCAAGCCCAAGCCTTTTATGCCGTTATGTTTCCTCTTTGCCGCCATTGTCATTTTTTTTTACAATTTTTCTTGTGAGTTTTGCAAGGCATTTTAATAATGAAAGCAATTATGGAAGAAAATGTCTTAAAAATCTACTTTGCCGGCGCGCTTTTCAATTCAAAGGATTTAATTGGCAATAAAATTTTGGCAGAAACCATTGAGCGGATTGCGCCAAAATATAAAATAATTCTTCCGCAAGATTTGGAGCAGGGCAGGGCGTCCCCGAAAAACATACGCGACAACGATTTGAAAAATCTGCTTGAATGCGATATGGGCGTTTTCAACTACGACGGAAGCGAGCTTGATTCCGGCACTGTCGTGGAGTTTATGTTTGCCAAGTTCTCCGACAAGCCGTCGCTTCTTTTGCGCACCGATTTCAGGGGAGGCGGCGACCAAACCTACGGCGGCGGGGAGCCTTGGAATTTGATGACATCGTTCTACCCCCGCACGAGAACCCTTCTTTTGGATTCCGCAAAAATCTACAAGGATTTTTTAAGAGCGGAACGGTTCGATTTAAACGGCTACTGCGAATTTATAGCCAAAAGGATAATATCTGAACTCGATGTTTTGTCTGAAAGCCTGCCGGTTATGCCGCAAAATTTGCGCCCTTATGTCGATGATTGGATAAAAATTCTCGCAAAATAGCTTTTCGGGTATGCGTAGCGCCGAATTGCGGGTGTTTATGCTTCTTGCATCGCTTGGAGTATTGTGGCAAAATATGCGCTTTTTGCGCCTAAAAATATTCCGGCGCGAATTTGTTTTAGTTTATTTTTTGGTTTGACGCTGTCTGTCTATTTTCCCGCATCCCGTTTGGCGGCGAGCTTAAAAATCTTGATATTTCAGGCGACGGCGTAAAAATAGAAAACCCCGAAATCCGCGAACTTCGTTTAAAAAAATGGGAGTAGTCAGATTCGAACTGACGACATCTTGCGTGTGATGCAAGCGCTCTAACCAGCTGAGCTATACCCCCTTTGAGGCAAACAAAAAAACGCCGAAATGCGGCGTTTCAACGATTTTCAAGCGTTTAATAAAACGCGCGTTTTTTGTTTAAAAAATCGGGCCGCCGGGAGTCGAACCCGGGACCTCTTACACCCCATGCAAGCGCGCTACCAGACTGCGCTACGGCCCGCGATTTTTTATAAAGCATACAAATGTACCTGTTCTTGTTCTTTTATCAAGCTTTTTTGTTGTACAAACGCATTTTTTTTGAAATATTTTTCGGATATTCAATTAAAGTGGTGCGAAAATACGCATTTTATTGGTATTTCCAACAAATTTTCCGAAATGGATACAGAAAAACTTTTTTTAGATAATCCCAAACGCGCAAAATTCTACGCTTTTAAAGACGGAGTGAAAGTGGGAATGGCGCAGGTGGAGCTTTCCCCGAGCGTAAATTCAAAAGGGGAAAAAATTCCCAATCCGCCGGTCAGGATTTATGACGCGTCCGGCGCGTGGTCGGATGCCGATTTTCATCGCGACATAACTCGCGGGCTCCCCAAAATCAGAAGCGAATGGATTTCGGAGCGCGACGAAATCGAAGTCTGCGGAGAGCTTGCGCCTTCCGAAAAAATTCCGTTTGGAGCGCGCAAAATTTTCAGGGCGAAAAATGGTCGGCGCCCGACTCAGATGTATTACGCAAAACGCGGAATAATAACTCCCGAAATGCGCTATGTCGCCGTCCGCGAAAATGTGGCAAGGCTCAATGCCGACAAATTTTCGCCGGAATTTCCGCGCAAGGATTTGCGTTTTCAGCATGCCGGCAATTCTTTCGGCGCGTCCATTCCGCAGGAGATTACCCCCGAATTTGTCCGCGACGAAATTGCGCGCGGCAGGGCAATCATTCCCGCGAACATAAACCATGCCGAGCTTGAGCCGGCAATCATCGGCAGGAATTTCCTGGTGAAAATAAACACCAATATAGGCAATTCCGCGCTCGCCTCTTCCATTCCCGAAGAGATTGAAAAAATGCTGTGGTCCATAAAATGGGGTTCGGATACCCTTATGGATTTATCGACAGGCTCCGATATTTTTGAGACGCGCGAAAATATTTTGCGAAACTGCCCGACGCCCGTAGGCACGGTTCCCCTTTATCAGGCGCTTGAAAAAGTGGGGGGGCTTGTTGAAAAGCTCGACTGGCAGGTTTACAAGGATACTCTTATCGAGCAGGCGGAGCA
The DNA here is from genome assembly GCA_017629765.1 of Opitutales bacterium. Taxonomy (GTDB): domain Bacteria; phylum Verrucomicrobiota; class Verrucomicrobiia; order Opitutales; family Intestinicryptomonadaceae; genus Intestinicryptomonas. The sequence continues at coordinate 3,762 of JAGBWO010000157.1, forward strand.
GGGCGTTGACTATTTTACGATACATGCGGGCGTTTTGCGTAGATTTTTGAAGCCTGCCGCAAGGCGCATGGTGGGCATCGTTTCAAGAGGTGGCGCGATTATGGCGAAGTGGTGCATGATAAACAATGCCGAAAACTTTCTCTATACCCACTGGGACGAAATTTGCGAAATAGCGGCGTCGTACGACGTTTCTTTTTCCATCGGAGACGGCTTGCGCCCGGGCGCCTGCGCCGACGCAAACGACGAGGCGCAATTCGGGGAGCTTAAAGTTCAGGGAGAGCTTTTAAAGCGCGCGTGGGAATATGATGTGCAGGTTATGTGCGAAGGCCCCGGCCATGTTCCGTTGCACTTGATAAAACAGAACATGGAAAACCAACTCGACTGGTGTAGCGAAGCTCCTTTCTATACGCTTGGTCCAATCACAACCGACATCGCTCCGGGCTACGACCATATTTCAAGCGCGATTGGCGCCGCCAACATTGCGTGGTACGGCACTGCGATGCTTTGCTATGTCACTCCGAAAGAGCATTTGGGTTTGCCCGAAAAAGAGGACGTTCGCGACGGTGTCGTGACGTACAAGCTTGCGGCCCATGCGGCCGATTTGGCAAAGGGGCATCCCGCCTCGCAGTATCGCGACAACGCAATGTCGAAAGCCCGCGTTGAGTTCAGGTGGGACGATCAGTTCAATTTGGCTCTTGACCCCGAAAAGGCGCGTTCGTTTTTCGAGAAGCGCACGTCAAAAACGCATACGGGCGAATACTGTTCTATGTGCGGGCCTAAATTTTGCTCTATGCGCCTAAACCGAGAGCTGCGCGAAACGCTTGGCGGAGAATAAATATCGTTTGTTTTTGAAATATGCAAAAAATCCCCGCTTATGCCAAGCGGGGATTTTTTATAAAAAGGCTTCACTTATACGGAAGCGAAGCCTCAAATTGAAGTTATAAAAAACTGCCTTTTTATTGCGCCAAGATATTATGTTGTTTGGCAGGCGGTGGGTGTGCAAAAATTGGCAGGAAGCCCGATGCTCTTTTGTTTTACGAGGCGTAGCGACCTTGCGGTCGTGAGTCCGAAGTAAAACAAAGATGGAGGGCGAGGCAATAAAAAGGCTTCACTTATACGGAAGCGAAGCCTCAAATTGAAGTTATAAAAAAACTGCCTTTTTATTGCCGTTCCTGCCAATTTTTTACATGCGGCGGCGTTTGCCGATTGCCAATACCAACGCCGCAATACCGAGGATTGCCGCATATGTTGAGGGTTCCGGCACTGCGGTGTAGGCTATCATCAATGTGCCGTCTTCAAAGTAAATATCCCAAGCGTCGCCTTCGTTGCGCGTAATCACGCTTACCTTTTCCAAGCCGCTTTCATTTGTTCCGATATAGTCGTCAAAAGTGAAAATATCGGCGGTTGTGATGATAGAGGCAACCAATTCTTCTCCCAGAAATTTCGAGAAGTCGAGAATGAGCATTCCGCTCATGTCGGTTATTTCAGAGGTAACATTTATAGTTGAAATACCGGTTGTGTCTGCAACAAACGAAAGTGTGCCCGCTGAATTTAGGTTGTAAATAGAGACAGTGTTTTGCGAACCTTCAATTTTGAGTGTTGCGCCGCTTTCCATTGTAAATACGCCTGCCTTGAATGTATTTGCGCCGGTGCCGATATTTAAACTCGCAGTACCGAGTATGTCAAATTTGCGATTATCTGCAGAAAAATCTAAAGTGGAGCCGCCTGTTAGGTTTACTTTTGCGCTTCCTTGAATACCAAAGCCGAGATCTGCATATCCCCCGTTATGTTTGATTGTAGAACCGTTTTGGATATTCAATACAGAATTTTCCGAGAAGTTGAATGTATATTTATCTGAATTTTGGGTGTGGAATACTTTGCTAAAGTTTGAAGCGTCAACAGTCATAACTGCGTTTCCACTAAATATAAAGCTACCGTATGAACCTTCGAGAGAGGCATTCTTAAATATTAATTTACCGTTACCTTCGCCACTAACTTTTGGGAATGTATTAGTTTTAAGAGTTGAATTGTCAAATGTAACAATCGCATCTTCCGTTACGGCAAGGCTATGGTTGTGTTGACCATCAAATGTCGCGCCGTTTATGAAATTTAATTTTGTGCTACCACTTACGGTGATTGGTGTTGCGCCTGCTAAATTGCGCGTCATTGTGGCGCCGTCAATATTGATTGTAGCAGATGTACCGCTTGCTTTAATTCCCGCATTTGAATAGGTAAAATCGCTCAAGAAGTTAATGCTTGCGCTGTCGTTAATTTCCACGTCTGCAAGGCTTACGGTGCCACCGTTTTTAACATCGATTTTAGCACTGTTGTTTAATTGCATTGCGGAAAAGTTTAATGTGGAATTTGTGCCGTCAACAGTGGCAGCTACATTATTTGACATAACGAGCTTAACGCCATTTTGACCTATAAAAGATGAGCCACCTAAAATATCAATACTTGCATTTTTATCGAATAGGACTTCGTTTAATGAACCCCAGAAGTTGTTGTAATTTAAAGTAGCTGCATTTTTTAGAACCAACTTCGAGGTGTCGGTATATATGTTCATGTTATTGGCATTTTGCCACATCGACTTGTTCCAAGTAATGCCGTCGAATGTGAGTTCTGATGAACCTGCCAAATTGATGTTGATAAAGCCGCTATTTAAAACAGTGCCGGAGTTAAAGTTAATTTCAGAATCTCCATGAGCTTTTACAATTATAAAATTGCCAAAAGTAAGAGTAGCGTTTGATGAATTAAAAATGCCGTCAACTACTTCAAGAGTCGGAGGGTTTTCACCTGCACCAAAATTATAAGTTGCAGGAGTTTCAGTCGTGCCTTGCATATTTACTGTGGCTTTTGTAACAAGCAATTTATTATCATTTGTTTGTGTGCCAGAATAATTGAGTATGCTCTTATCTGCGCCTTCGCCAGTAACTGAAACTGTGCCGGCATTGTTTGGGGCGACGTCCCAAATTTCGTCTGTCCAGTTATATGTACCTTCACCGAGTGTTGCATTATAATTTGCGGCGTATGCGGACATCGCAAACAATGCAAACGGAGTTGTCAGCAATATGATTTTTTTCATGATTGGGTAATTGAGTATAAATATAAGATTTAACAAGTTATGTAATTTTTTATGGATTGCTTGTTTTTAGTCAAGTCGTTTTTGCGACTGGGAAAATTTTGCGAGATGCGGACTTTTATGTTTTTTTTGTCTTGAAATGCTTTCGTTTTTTTAATAGCTTTCAAAAAATTTCAAATAAACATTTAAATTGAATAAAAAGGAAAGAAAAATGTCCGAAGAAGTAAATACCCCCACTGCGTCAAATGTTCAAACTTCCCAAGCGTCGGCTCCGACTGTCAAGATAAGCGCGTCTTCGCGCCCTGTTGACTTCGGCGCACCTGTTGCTGAAAGCAAGGAAAGCGCGGTTATGGTGCTTTTGGACGCGGTAAGCGCGGTCGTAGCCATTTCCTTTGCGGCATTGGTTTACATTGACAACGCATTTAAGCTTTTTTAATCTAAAAAACAGATATGGCATTGGTTCATCTTAACAAGAGCAATTTTGACGAAACAATATCGGCAAACAAAGTCGTGCTGGTGGATTTTTGGGCGACTTGGTGCGGACCTTGCAGAATGCTTGCGCCCGTCCTCGACCAGGTTGCGGCGGAAGTTTCCGATGTTTGCATAGCGAAAGTCGACGTTGACGAAAATCAGGAATTGGCGCAGCGTTTTAACGTGGCAAGCATTCCCACTCTTGTATATTTCAAAAACGGAAAAGTGGTTGAAATGTCTCAGGGCTTGACAGGCAAAGACGCAATCAAGGCGGTTCTTGCAAAATTAAAGTAATTGATTTTAAAATAAAATGTTTAAGGCGCACTTTTCTTGGTGCGCCTTTTTTATTGCAGAGCGTATTTGAAAACTTTCGAGTTGCGTTTTGACGCCTCGTATTTTTTTTGCCGCAAAACGGGCAATTCCGCCGGCGGAACTTCCTCGAATCCGCATATGTCTTTAAAAAACGGAGCGCTTTTTGTGGATAGAGCAAAGAGATTTTTGAAATTGCGCTCTTTTGCCGTTTTGCAGACATATTCAACCATTGTCTTGCCCACATGATGGCCTTGGTAAAATGGCTGGACGTGCAGCGACGCGAGTTCTGCGGCGCCCTCGCCGATGTCTAAAAGGCTTACAAAGGCGATTATGCTGCCATCCATTTCATAGACAAAATAAGAGTTTATCTTGTTTCTGATTTCTTCAAGAGAGCGTTGGACAAGATTTTGCTCTTTCGTGGAATTTTGCGAAAGATTGTAGATTATGTTTGCGTCGGCTTCGGTTGCCGGACGTATTTTCTGGTATTCATCGGCGTAAATCATTGTGCCTGAGCCGACTTTTTCGAATACTTCGGTAAGAATTGCGGCAAATTCGCGCCCGTCCAAAATATGGGCGCGCGGAG
>JAGBWO010000158.1 GCA_017629765.1 Opitutales bacterium
GACATGTACAGCGTTGGGGACTTCTTTATAACAAGAAATGCGACGTTCAACCCTGCGTCGCGCTTCGGTGGGCAATGGGAACTGCTAAAAGACCGTTTTCTTCTGGGGGCAGGCGGGGATTTCGCCCTTGGTGCAAGCGGCGGGAAGAGCAAAGCATTATTGAAGGTCTCGGACTTGCCGTACCACAGGCACGGAATTGACAGCATCAAAACCTCTGACGATTACGCACACGGCGTAGCTGTGCTGGGCTCCGGCATAGACATATCTTCCTTGCCTAAAAGTTCCGGTTTGTATGCCGAAGGCCGTCGAGATTTAGGTTACGATAGGAAGTTAAGTTCAAACACACCTGCCGACACGATGAATATGATGTCGGCAGGGACAGAGAAAGATCCAATTGAAAATTACGAGCAAACCGAGGTGGACAATATGCCGCCTTATGTTGCGGTTAACATTTGGGTGAAAATTTCAGACGAGGACGGAGAATGACAATCGAGGAAATAGCCAGAAAAGCTTGCCAGCGTTTGAATTTGCAAGACACCTATTCAATCAACAAAGCGATTGAGTATGCCAAGCAGCGGTGGCAGACAATCTGGAACTGCCACTTGTGGAAGGACTCCGTCGGCTACGCGTCGGTGCAGGCGGAAATGGACGGGGCAAGATGCATTTTGCGTGTTCCGCTTGAACGAGTGCGGGCAATCAGGTACGACAACTACGCGATTTATCCCATAGACCCCTGCAACGTCTTTCAGTTGGATGCTTCGGCCTTTGACGGATACGGGGAGGTTTGCGGCTTTACTCCCCTCGGGAAGGATGCAGAGGGAAACAGGATTGTACACATTTTGAAAATTCCCCGCGACTTGGAGGGGAAATCATTTCTTGTTATGGGCAAAATTAAATGCCCCAAGCTCGAAGACACGGACGAACCATTTTTAACAGGCGTTGAAGACGCGCTGACGGAATTTGTGGCTGGCGATATGTGGATGGACGACCAGCAGCAAAGCAAGGGAGCAACTGCCTATTCAAGCGGCTCCACATTCGTCGAGCAAATGCGCAAACTCGACGGAGAGCAAAGCGCGAGCAATCCAAGATTTATACCCGATTGCGGAGTAGGGTATCAAGCAAGAGATTTTTTTGATGACTGACAATGGCAATACAGGCATACAAATACAACGAAAATACTGACGACCCGATAATTTCAGACGGCAGCGCGAATTTTACCGGTATTGTTTCGGCGACGAAAGCAAACAGGCTAACCGAAACCCAGCTTGCCATGCTTACAAACGGAGATATTGGCGCGTACGGGACGGTGTCGGCTCGTCCACCCGCAAACATTGTAGGGGGCAATTTGTCGGACGACTTCTACGTCGACCACAACGGAGTGGCCTACGAGGACTATTTAGGGTTTAGATTTGTCGGCTTGGATTACATTGCTGACACGCAAAAAATAGCGATTTTCAAAGGAGAAACAACGCAAATTTTATTCTTTGTAGACGGCAAATTGTTTCTTGCAAACACCCCCGAAATAACGGATTGGGGCGAGCCCATAACCGACAGCATCCGAAGTGACGCGTTGATTTCCGCTTCGCAGCTCGGCAAAAAAATTTATTTTGTGGACGAAGACAAGCTCCGGTGCTTTGACGGTGAAACAATAAGCGTTATCCCGAACTTCAAGGGAATCTCGGGCGACACCTTAGTGGACGGAATGGCAATCCCGCCCGCAAGCTGCATTGAAACGCACGTGGAGAGGCTGTGCATGGCGGGAATTAAAGACGCGCAGCATGACAGCGGGACAATATTTTTTAGCGACTATCTCGACGGCGAGACATGGATGACAACCGAGAGCATCCAGATAGGCGCGGACGGAGACGAAATAGTCGGACTTAAGAGCTGGCGCAATAAAACGCTGCTTGTATTCAAGCCAAATTCGGTGTGGGAAGTAATCTGCGACCCGCTGGTTGACAGCGAGGGGCAAAAGGTTTCGCCTGCATTTTGGACGGTGAATAAAATTTCCGACAGCTACGGGCTCGTCGGACGCGAGACAATCGCTCAGGTCGGCAACGATGTCTGGTTCTTGTCAAAGCGCGGCGTGTGCTCTGTTCAGAGAGCCGTAGCCGCCGACGCGAACGAAATGCAGGCTTTGCCGATTTCGCAGCCTATACAGGACTTTATCGATCGCATCAACTGGAACGCCGCAGACAAGTCCAGCGCGGTATATTTTAAAGACCGCTACTTTTTATCAATCCCGATAGACAGCTCCCCGAGGCCTAACGTGGTGCTCATATACAACACGATAACCAAAGAGTGGCAGGGCATCTGGGACGGGACGGCAATGAGAGCCACCGGCTACGCGAAGGGGACTTTTAACGGCATCGAGAAGCTTTTATGGCGCACGCATGACGGCTCGGCGTACATATTCGGAGATGACGACATGTCGTCGTACTCCGACCAGTGTGAGGAATACGCGGAGTATTACGAGCAGGAATGCCTGTCGAAAGCCTACACATGGGACGCTCCTCTCAATCAAAAAAGAGCCTTTGACATTGAAATTGAATTTTACAAATCAAGTGGAGTTGCGGATTTGGCCGTAAAGCTTGACGGCAAAACGGAAATACCGATAGCGCAAAACTTGCAAATTTCGACATCGAAAAAGCTGCCGCTCAAACTTCCGTTCAGCTTGGCCGGAAGAAACATTTTGAATTTTAAATTCAACCTTAGGATGCTGCCGCGCTTCAGAGAGATGCAGGTTTTAATCAGAACCCGCAACGGTCGTGCAACCATAAGGAACATCAACATCAACGCATTGGTAATGCCTGTTTAAAATGAAATTTTCAGCCGAACAAATTTTGAAATACATTCTGGATAAATACGGGAAACGTTGTCCGCTCGGAATATACATTCTCGAATATTTTATGGCGCAGAATTTGGTAGCAATTACAGAAAGTGCGGGGCGTTTGACAGGAGTTATCATATTTAGAAAAACAAAGCTAAAAGATTATGATGACAGGGAGAGAATGGCGCACAACAAAAAAGGGGATTGTGCATTCGTTGTGGAACTATGCGCCGATAGCAAAGAGGATATCGCCAGCTTGGAATATCAGATGCGCAACAGGCTCGGCAAAACCAAGCATCTGGGCATGCACAGAGGGGGCAAGGCGCATTTTTATGATTATGAAAAATTTATGAAAAAGCTATTGGGAAAGGACAGACTATGAGTTCATTATTATCAAGTATGGGGAGTATGGCTTCAAGCGCGGGAAGCGCGATAGGTTCAGGACTTGAGAGCGCGGTGAGTGCTGCATTAAACGGTTTGGAAAGCGCGGGAAGCGCGATAGGTTCAGGACTTGAAAGTGTTGGATCTGCGGCGGGTGATGCCGCAAGTTGGATGGGAAATCAGGCAAGTTCTTTTAAAGATTGGATGCTTTCTACTCCGCAAGGCGCACAGGGGGGGACTGTTTCAACTGCCAATGCAACTCCTGTCAACATTCCCGCAAGCGGCGAAAATCCTAATTTAAGCAAAATTTTATCTTTGGTAAAAATGGAACAAAATCGAATGGAACAAAATCGAAGGGAAAGAGAGCGACGTTTAAATAGCGCATATGCCCTTATTCAAAATGGAAACCAACAGATGAATTACAGGAGATACTAAAATGGGAAGTTTTTTTAAAGGGGAAGACCACGATATGCCAAAGGCAAAAGATTATAGCGATGCCTATGGCGAAGGCGTAGACGCATTGGTAAGTTCAATAAGTAAAATGCTTGCCGCCGATAAAGCGTATTCCGGAGCGTACAATGATTTATTCACAGGGATGCAAAGCGACAGTTTGTCGAGTTATAATCAAGATATCTGGAACTTGCAAAAGGCCGCAATAGAAGCTTCTCCGGAAATTGTCGCTGCGCAATTGGCGTATCAAAAGGAATATTCGCCGCAGTTTACAGCCCTACAGGACCAATTAAACAGGCAGGCTGACCCCACATATTGGGGGATAAGGGATGCCTTGGGAGCGCAAGTGGAATCAGATCTTGCTAAAGGAAATGAACTTTCAGACGCGCAAAAGAGGATTACAAACCAAAGCTCTCGCGCCGCTATGGCGGCACGCGGTGGAAGCGCAGGCGGATATGCACCTGCCGCCCAGGAAGTACTCGGGGAATTTCTTGCAGGCGAGGGAATAAAAACTCAACGCCAAAATGCGGCGACAAATTTTTTAAACTTGGGAGCAAATTCGGCTACAAGCGCACCGGAAGCGAGTGTGGCTACGAGCGGATACAGTACGCTCACCCCGTACATGTACAGCAACGCAGCCAATGCGGGGCAAAATTCGACAAATTACAACAATGCTATTTATAATCAAAAAGTTCAGTGGTATCAGAATGAAAACAACCAGCCATCGCTATTTTCAACATTGGTAGGAAGCGTTACGAGCGGCATAGGAGCGGGAGCAATGATGGGTAATGCATTAAAAGAGTAATGGGAAGTTTTTTTACAGGCTCGGAATCGACAAAACCCGTAGAAAAAAGTTATGGGTCGGTTCATGACGAAGCGATAAAAGCAATTATACAATCGCTTGACAAGATGTATACAAGCGACTCGGAGTATTCGCGCCTGTATAACGCTTTAAATTTGCAAAATCAATCAAACAGCCTGAATGATTACAACGAGGATTATTGGAAGCTTCAAAAGCAAGGAATAGAAAGCAACAAGGAGTATGTCAACAAGCTCCTTCAATACCAAGCCGCATACTCACCACAATACATAAGCCAATTTACATCAGCCCTTAAACAGGCAGACCCCGAATATTGGGCAAATTATGAAAAACAAGGCTCTCAAGTCTTGGACGATTTGAATAAGGGGAATACATTGTCGTCTATGCAGCAAAGAAATGTGGAGCAGGCGACAAGGGCGGCGCAAATTTCAAGAGGTAACGCATATGGAAACGCAAGTGCGGCGCAAGAGGTTTTCAACAAGTTTATGGCGGGGGAACAGGCGTATCAAAACAGGCAGCAGGCTGCTTTTTACTTTTTGAAAAATTCGCCGTACAATGGCTGGAATTTATCAAGCATAGCCGCGTATTCGCCCGCCGGTGTATCAGGCAACGGATACAATGCATTATCGCCGTATATGTACAACAATGCAATGGGCGTAGCCTCAAACGCGGCAAACTATGCGGCGAACAATTATAGAATTCAAAATGGATGGCATATGGTGGAGAACAATAATAATGTCCCGCAAGTGGTGGGCACGATTACAGGTTCAACAAACGGCGCGGCAACAGGGGCTTTGACGGGCGGCTGGGTAGGCGCAATTATCGGCGGCATATCAGGCGGCGTAATAGGAACTTTTGCACAATAATTTAAAGAAAGGATAAAATCATGAGTAGAGCGGCAAGCTGGCAAGTATTAAATCAAGGATTTCAAAATCTAAACAATGCAATGGCGACGATAATGCGTAACAAAGAGGCGCAGCGCAGAATGGACTTGTATGAGCAATTCGGCAATCTGGACAGGGCATTTAGGGCGCAGCAAGCGGCGCAGGCCCAGGCAAACTGGGAATGGGATTATAACCAAAAAGCAGATATAGCAAAAGCAGCGCAGGAACAGCGCAACATTCAAAATAACAATGCCATTTTAAAGGATTTGGTCTCTATCGGAGACAAATACGGTGTTGATGTTGCAAATGCATATGAGCTTGCCCAAAAGGGTGATCCTATCGCAAAAAACATGCTTATTGCGGGGATAGGAGAGGCGAGAAAAAATGCTCAAATTCAAAGAGAATATGAACTTTTAAAATCGCATCAGTATGCAATGGAATTGGCAAGATTAAAAAAGAGAGAAGATGAAACAATATCTTCTGCAGATACAGACAACAAAGAATCAATAGAAAATTTGTCTCAAAACTTAAACGGACTAAATCGAAATCTTGATAGTTGGTATTGGAGAAGTAACAGTCGAAGAACAGACGAAGATAAAAGAAACGCAACAAGATATAAAATTGCGGAAAAAATAAAAACAGTTGGTGATTTGGAAAAAATCACCCAATCAGGAATGATTAGTAAAAGCGACGCGCAAGAAATAGCAAAAATTAACGGATGGATAAGATAATGAGCAATAAATTTTTAGAAACGTTATGTGAAGGTACGGATTTAAAACCTGTACAAAGTAAAGAAGGCATTGTAAAAGAGGAATCTAAATTTCTTTCAGAACTTGCTCAATATGAACCGCAGAAACAGTCGCAGTCATGGGGAAGCAAGGCATGGGATGATTTGACGAATATTGATGATGCGTGGAGAGCCGGTAACTTTTATTCAAAAGGCGGATGGAATGAAATATCAAAGAACATCATAAATGGCGGAACTTCGGAAGATCGCGAAAAACTCTATAACGCTTATAAGGCTTGGAGTACGGCAAATCCCGCGCCTGAAAATAAAACGTGGGTAGGAAGTGTCGTTAACGGAGTTTCAAATTTGATACCTCTTGCCATTGACATGCAACCCGAAGCATTAAAAGTAGGCGGGCTTACGGGTGGAGCGGGATTAGCAATCGGGGCCACAACAGGACCGGGGGCTATAGCTACGGGGCTTACAGCGGCAGGGCTTGGCTACAAGGCGTCAATGATAGAGCAATCCTACAAGATAGGGGTTGCCGACGTATATACAAGTTTGCGCGATGACGGCATAGACGATGATACTGCAAAAGACATCGCTTTAATTGCAGGCGTTCCATACGGTGCGCTTGAATATTTCGGAAAAGCTCTTGCGCCCGTTCAAAGGCGTTTGCTTGGTGGCAGAAAACTAATGGATGCCATAGATAAAATCACTGACAAGAAAATTAAAAATAAAGTCCTGAATTTCATTGCCAAAAAAGGCACGGACGTCGCCATAACGGGCACTGCCGAAACGGCGGTGGAAGGGGCGCAGGCAGGCGTCGTGGAAGGAGCGGCGCAGTCCGCGAAAGGGGAATTTGACGGCAAAAAGATAGCGTCTGCCGCGTGGGAAGAAGCAAAGGTAGCGGCTCCGGCAATGTTCGGTATGGCGGCATTGGGTATTCCATTGGATGCAGCCGTTTCAAACGTGTCAAAGCCGAAGGCATCGACAAAGGAAACTCGTCATTTGGATGAAATGGTAAAACAGGGCAAGGATTTGATAAGCCCGCAGGATTTGCCCGAAGTTGCCTCAGGAGTAAAGCCGGGCGAAACATTCAAAGGAAACGATGGCAAAACATACCGCAATATTGACGGTAGAGCAGTGCCTGTTGATGCTTCTCAAAATGCGGAGGAAAAAGATTTGTTTGCTCCTTTTAGAAACGAAAAACAGGAAGATGATTTGCTTGAAGGAGATGCGCAAACAGACCCTTATGGCAATGCGCAAAATGAAAATGCCCAAAACTTGGAAAAAATAAAAAGCTTGGTTTTTGGCAAAATGGAAAAAGAGGCGCAAAATATAGGGGAGCAGGATACGCGTCTGCCGCTAATAGAACTTGCGCAAATGCGCCAACAATTGGCAGAGAAAAAGGCGCAGAAAAAAGCGCAAGCTGAGGCAATGGCAAAGGAAGACGAAGAATTAAATCGCCTTGCAGAAGCAGATGTCGCGCAAAAACAATTTGAAGAAGCCAAGAGGCGCACGACAAAGAAATACAAAGCCTTGAGCGAGTCGCAAAGGGCTTTTAACAGAGAGAAGCAGGAATTGCGGAAGTTGCTTGACTCCATACCCGAAGAGGACGAAGCGGCAAGGCTCGATGTTATCGACAATGTGGACGACGTCGAATTGCTGGATGACAAAGATCTCGACTTTGCCATGACCCACGGGCGCGAATGGGCGTATAACGAAATGCAAAAGCGGGAATTTGAAGCCGAGCAAAAATCGCACGATACGCTGCTGGATGTGATGGAGCGCAACGGCTTTCACTTGCCGACCCCAAAAGCAATGCGAGAAAGAGGAGGCAGTGCAGAGCTGTACGGCGAAATAAAAGACCTTCACGACAATTTGTACCAAGCCGGAGGCAAGGGCAGGCATTGGCTACAAAAATTTTTCAGGGATAGATATATCAGCGTTGATGACATGGTACAGGCGTTGAATGCCGATGAAGGGTTTTCTTATAACAGTACCGACGAGTTCATAAGCGACTTTGCCGAAAATTTGGCGGGACATAAGACGACAAGAAGCAATTATTCTCTCGCTGACCAACAAAAACAATACGACAAAAATTTTAACAAAAAATTCAAGGCTATCGAAAAATCCGCAAATCAATTTTATAAAAATGCCAAGCACAAGGCGCAGGTTGTGGTTGTTAACAACCGCACAGCTCTCGAGAAAGAACTGGGGCGCAAATTGCCGCCGAATGCCAACGTTGACGCAATGCGCAACGGCGATGCGGTTTATATTGTTGCGGACAAGATGGAATCTCCGCGCAAGGCAGTTTCAAAGCTCTTCCACGAGTATGTTGGGCATTACGGCTTACAGGGGCTTTTAGGCGATGATTTCAAGCCGTTTATCGCGTACATACGCAATAAGTACAAAGGCACGAATGAATTTGAGGAGTTGAAAATAAAGTACCAGAAGGCGCGAAACAGCACCGACGAAGTCGCGGAATCCGAAGCCGCCGAAGAGCTAATCAGCTACTTGGCCGAACATGGCGAGCTGTCAAGCGCAAGCTTTATGGGCAGGCTTTTATCGCGCGTAAGGCGGGCTTTGAAACTTGACGGCATAAGCGACGCGTACGTAAACTTGCTTGATGAAAAAGACCTAAGGGATGCGGTTATTGCATCGCGCCAATGGTCGAGCGGAAAACTGACTGCAAATAACAAATACAACGTTTTATCTGACGTAAAAGGTAGCAATACAGTCCGCGAAATACCCGACAATGACGAGAATTTCTCGCTTGCCGACGCCGCCGGCACAAAGAAAAATGTGTTCGGCGACAGGGCGAAGAATGGCGATTTTGACCTTGCCAATATCGACCTCAACGATTACGAGGGGATGGACACACGCGAATGGATTAATGCAGACTGGGGTCAGTCGTGGGGAGATAGTGCCGACTTGGAGCATATAATCAACGATTTAGAAGAAACAGGAAATTTAGATAGTAAAACTTATAGAAAAATAGAAGGCATTTTGCAAGAAGGCTTGCCGTCTACGCAGGCGAGATTACGACTGATTGAAGCTTTTATGCCAAAATTTAAAAAAGCCGTATATGATAGCCGAAAGATGGCGGATAATTATTTTTATTTGATGCAGGAAGCGGCAATCAATGTTTATGGCGAAGACACCCTGCAGAATCTTGCCATAATCGAAAGTGCCTTAAAAGGTTTTTCAAAAGTTGACAAAACAGTTTTTCTTGTGGAGGTCGTCAACGCAATACATCTTGAAAACAAGAAAAACTATGATTTTTTCAATCATGAGAAATTTGTAAAAATGGCATTGGATGAATTGGACGATCCGGATGACATCCAAAGAATTACATATGATTTAATCCACAATCCCTTAAAAAAGAAATTATCATCTGAAATTGTAAAAAAGATGATAGAGGCTTTTAACAGAAACAATATCAATAAGGAGTTTGACGTATTGAAAAATGCTATCGCGGGCAGTTTTATTTTTGACAAGGATTTGCGCAATATAGTTTTAGCAAGCGAAAATGAGTATGTAGTTGCAAATGCTCTTTTGGGGTTGGAAGAGCGTGACGGGGGGCTTAGCCGCGCGGAAGCCAGAGCTATAAATAACCGACTAAAAAATGGAATAAAAACAAAGGATGCATTTTTTGCATTGTCACGTCTCATAAATGAAAATTGTTTCTATGACAAAGAATCAGAAATAAAAGAAACACTGCAAAATGCATTTGCGACATGGCCCGACTATTTTAGTGACACCCTTGCAAGAAGCATTATAAATACATTTAAAGGGGATGACATAAACAAGCTATACTCGGAAGACAGTAGGCATAGACCCGCAAGAGATTTGAGGGACGCCGCTTATTTTGACGCATTGGAAAAAGGCGATTATCCTAAGGCGCGCAGTATAATAAAAGAACGCCAAAAAGAATCGGAATATAATACTGACGTTGAACATACCAGCAGGGCGAAAGATATTCGAGAATTCAGTCTCGACCCCAAACTGGCAAAAGTTTATGGCGAAGATGCAAAAGCTTATGGCTGGGGAGCATACATGACGGATGATGGCAGGGTTACGAATTACTATCGCAAACGGCTTGCCAATTTTAATCCGATTTTAGAAATTCAAAAGAAAAATGGGGGATATTCTAAGCCAACGGTAGATCAACAAACCGCAATTGCAATGCGCACGCTTTTTGACAGCGACAAGGAATACGCAGAATGGCTTGACAAAAACTTCTCAAAGAAAAACGCGCAAAGATACAAATCTATTATCGGCAAAAAATGGAAACTCGATGATGGGAAGCCTGCAACCTATGAGATCTCCCATAACATGAAAAACAGCGAAATGCTCGTTCTAGACGACTATATCGGGGAACAGAATCCTGAGGTTCTGAAAAAATTCAGGGCAATGATAAACGGGGAAATCCAACCCGCATACAATAAAGATGGAAAGTTTGAAAGGTTTATTGATAGCTTCTATGATATAGACGATGAGGGAGAAATTGCAGAAAATTTATCGCTAAAAATGAATCCAGCGCGTAATGCGCTTGAAGCAGATTTGCGGCAAGACAACAACGTCTCGCATTCCGAAGCGCAAGCAATGCTCTCGCAAATGATGCTAAAATACGGCATACGCGGCTACAAATACAAAAGCGGTTACGGACGCAACAAGAATAACGTTGAATCGTGGAATTATGTGAACTTTGAGGGCGGGAACGCACTCAAGCGCAGGGAAGTAATCACCAGGGACAAAGAAGGAAAAATAATACCGCCGTCCGAACGTTTTGACAGCTCGAATAAGGACTGGAATTTTTCGTTGATCAATGAAAACACGGACGCAATCAACCTCGATGTTGAAGACGAAAACAGAGAAGGCAAGACATTAAGCGCACTTTTAGAGGACGCCAAAGACATGCACTCTAAAGGTGTAGACATGTCAAAAATCTTTAAGCAAACGGGGTGGGAGCTTATCGACGTTGGAAAAGATAATCCCGAATGGATCTACGACATTGACGAAGGAGAAATTGAATTCCCTGTTGGGCTTGAGTTGAATACTCCCGTTCCGCTAAAAAACTATATAGGGAATAAAAAACTTTTTGAGGTTTGCCCGTTTCTAAATGATATAAAAGTAGAGTTTAATAAATTTAAGAATGATAGGCTTCACGGCGTGTACGACTACGAAAAGAAGACAATCGCCTTGAGCGCAAAATTCGACACGCACAGCATCATAAATTCACTTTTACATGAGACACAACATGCGATAGACCGAACTAATTATATCGGTGGAGCTCCAAGACAAATTTTAGCCATCATAAATGCGGCACACACTGCAAAAGCAAATATTAATGAACCTTATCAAACCGCGAAAGCAAGGGAGCTTTCAAAAGAATTTTATGATTTAGTTAAAACTACGTATAAATTAACTGACGAGGAAATAGATGGATATTGGGATGATAAGGAGAATTCCGCTGACGAGAGATATCTGTCTCTTACAGGCGAAGTGATGGCGCGCAATGCGGGCGCAAGGCATACTATAGATCGAAAAAATACGCCAATTTCAACTTCCGAAGATGCAAACGTAAAAACTAAAATACATATTTCTGAGCCAGTTTTTAAAGATATAGTTGACTTGTTCGAAAGAATGTGGGATGCCCTTGGATATGGAAAAGGACAAAAAACTGAAAAAACCTTCGCGGAAAACAATAAAGGTTTTTCGGAAGGCTCGAGTAGCTATGGAATTTATGATAAGAGGGTTCAAGGTGAACATAGATCCATCCACTCCGCGCAAAACTACTCGCTAACAGAGGAAGAAGCCTCCGAAAAGGAGCGAAAAAGGCTCGAAAAGGAAAAAGAAGCGCGGGCGCAAATAACCGCGCCGAGAGCGCGAATAGTCCAAGCCACAACGGACGCCTTCGCTCCGTTGGCAGCCCTTGAACGCGTATTGTACGGCAAGGTAAGGGGCGCAGAAAAATCCGCGTGGAAAATGGCCTTGATGACCAAGAACCTCGACCAAGTGATGTTCCACATTTTGCGCGTCGGCGGAATTACCTACGACAAGGCCACGGGCGAGATGAAGCACCGAAAAGGCTCGATCGCCCTCGAAAGCATTTTAAAGCGCGTTCGCGGAAAGAACTACAAAAACTTTGAACACTACGCGCTGGCAAAATCCGCAATCGAACGCTGGGCAAAATTGCGCAAGCAAAAATTCTATGCGGATAAGGACTTCGCGAAAGTATTCGGTTTTACACTCGCAGACGCCAGAAAGTGGGCAAGCGAGGGAACTGAGAACACAAAAGCAGCATTCGCGGACTTGCAAAAATTCTTCCAAAGCAACCGAGACTTTATGCTCGAAACGGGGCTAATTAGCGAAAAGCAGCATAAGGCTATATCTGAATTCAAGAATTACGTTCCGTTCTTCCGCGAGGGCGAAGACCTCGACGCCGAGACACAGGAAGCATTTGACCGCGCCGCAGAGCTCAACCCCGGAGGGCGCGGAATGTCTGCCAGAAACAGCGGCATTCAAAAGTTTATAGGTTCGTCGCGCAAAACGAAAAATCTGATTGAAAGCATAGTAAATCAGGCTCGCCACGTTTACGATGCCGGCTACAAAAATATTGCGATGTACCGCAGCCTAAATCTGATGCGCCAAATTGGGATGGCGCAATATTTGAAGCAGGATGCGGTCGATGTAAGGGCAAAGCTCGCCGAGATGAAACGCGCCCTTGAAGAGGCAGGAGTTGATGTCGGGAGTTTGACCGACGAAGAGATAATGCAAAAAGTGCCAATTGAAGCCTTCGCAGACTTGACTGCCCAAGACGAAAAGACCAACGACGACATAGTCGCAGTGCGCGTAAACGGCACTTTGAGGTTCTACAAGGTCGAAGACAAAGAACTTCTTGTCGCGGTTAAAAACTTCGGCGGCGAAAAGTTCAATGTTCTCTGGAAGGTTTTGACGACGCCAAAGAATATTATGACTTGGGCGATAACCAAACTCCCTGAATTCGCCGTCCGCAATTTGATCCGAGACACCGGAAGCAACTCTATTTTATTCGGCGGCAAAACAGTAGCCCCTTATTTGGGGAAGACATTTAAGAATTTGGGAAAATCCGCCTTTACCGACGAACACATGAAAAAGCTCTGGGCCTCCGGCGCAGGCGGCGGCACTTGGTACAGCGTCAATGCCGGCGACATTGCCATGGATTTCAAGGACGACCTAAAGAGCAGGGCATTGAAAAACGGCAAATACATAGTGCGCCCGTTTACTTGGCTTCTCGACCAATACGAGCGCAAGGTGTTAATTCCATCAGAACAAGCCAACAGGCTGACTGTTATGGAACAAGCCCTCGCAAATGGTGCATCCGATATGGAAGCCGCATTCCAAGCAATGGACGTCCTCAACTTCGGTATGCGTGGTTCAGGCGTTTGGACGGGACAATCGGACACGATGAAAGGCACAATAAAGGTTTTGCATGCCATCGTGCGCATTACTCCCTTCTTAAACGCGCGTATTCAAGGTTTGTACAAGCTCTGGCGCGAGAGCGGAGCGCAGGAAGGTATGCGCAAGCAAAGCGACGAATTTGGGGCAAAGAACCGCACCAGAGCCTTTATTCAGAGCTTGAGTAAAGCCGTTTTGATGCGTGGCATGATGCTGGCGGGGGCAAGCGTGCTGTATTCAATCTACGCGAACAACTCCAAAGACGATGACGACGAAGAATGGTACAAGAAGCTGCCCGCTCACGACAAATTGAATTATTGGCATTTTTACATCGGCAATAATACGATAATTCGCATTCCGAAACCCTTTGAGATTGGCTACCTCTTCGGCACAATCCCCGAAGCAATGACCGATGCCATGTTGCAGGAAAGACCGGATACCGCAAAAGTTTTGTGGGAAGGGCTATTGAATAATCTGGAATTTAATCCAACATCAAATCCTGTTCTTGATACCTATCGCGAGCAAATAAGCAATGAGGACAGCTTCACGGAAAGACCCATTGTACAACAATCCGATAAAAGCCTTCCTGCGAAGTATCAATATGACCAAGACACCAGCGCGAGCGCAAAAGCCATTGCAAATGTATTTGGCGCAGTCGGGCTTGACAAAACATGGCTCGCATCGCCTGCGAGGGTGCAAAACGCTATCGGCAATTTGCTCGGCGGCATGACGAGATATGTAACTGCCGCCAGCGACGCGGTCGTCGAAAGCCTGACAGACATCGAGGGCGGGACAAGCCGCTATGCCCGCGAAAGCGTATTTAAAGCTCCGTACAACTGGGCGACACGCAACACCAGAACCATGAACACGCGCAATGCCGCCGATTTTTATGAGTTAAGAGAGCAAGTC
>JAGBWO010000159.1 GCA_017629765.1 Opitutales bacterium
CGCTGGGCAAGCTGCAACATCTTCTCGACCCAAGACCATGCGGCGCCGGCAATCGCAAAAGGCGGCACTCCCGTTATTGCATGGAAGGGCGAAAGCCTTGAAGACTACTGGGAATGCACCTACAAGGCTCTGACTTGGAACGACGGCAAGGGCCCGCAGCTCATCGTCGACGACGGCGGAGACGCGACCTTGCTAATCCACAAAGGCTATGAGCTTGAAAACGGCTCGGATTGGGTGGATACGGAAAGTTCAAGCCACGAAGAAGAAGTCATAAAGGCGCTTCTTAAAAAAGTCTATAAGGAAGATTCAAACCACTGGCATAAAGTCGTAGCCGAAGTCAAGGGCGTATCCGAAGAGACGACTACGGGCGTACACCGCCTATACCAGCGTTTTGAAAGGGGCGAGCTTCTTTTCCCCGCAATCAACGTAAACAACTCGGTTACCAAGAGCAAATTCGACAATTTGTACGGATGCAGGGAATCTTTGGTTGACGGCATAAAGCGCGCAACGGACGTTATGATTGCGGGCAAAGTCGCGGTGGTTTGCGGCTACGGCGATGTCGGCAAAGGCTGCGTTCAGGCTTTAAAAGGTCTCGGCGCAACAATATGGGTTACCGAAATAGACCCGATTTGCGCCTTGCAGGCGGCAATGGAAGGCTACCGCGTGGTGACAATTGAAGAAACATTGGGCTTGGCGGACATCTATGTTACGACAACGGGCAACTGCAAGATTATAACAATCGAGCATATGCAAAAAATGCGCGACCAGGCAATCGTCTGCAACATCGGGCACTTCGACAACGAAATCGAAGTAAGCAAGCTTGAAAACTTCCCGAACATAAAGCGCACCAACATCAAGCCCCAAGTGGACAAATACACATTCCCGAGCGGCAATTCGATTTACCTCTTGGCGGAAGGCAGGCTTGTGAATTTGGGCTGCGCGACGGGACACCCGTCTTTTGTGATGAGCAATTCTTTCACAAACCAGACGCTTGCGCAAATCGACCTTTGGGAAAACCGCGATAAGTACGAAAATAAAGTCTATACCCTTCCCAAAAAGTTGGACGAAGAAGTTGCAAGACTGCACTTGGAACGCATCGGAGCGCACCTTACAACCTTGACGCAAGAGCAGGCGGACTATATCGGCGTAAAAGTCGAAGGCCCGTACAAAGCCGATATTTACAGGTATTAAAAGAATATTCCAAAAGGATTTCCCATTAAAAAGCGGCGGAGTATTTTCCGCCGCTTTTTTTGCACCAAATAAGCGTGTTCAATCCCCGTTTTTTTAACCGCAAAATAGATGTCAACGGGCTTTTTCAATTCCGCCTCCGCCATTACTGAAAATTCCCGAGAAACCAAATGCAAGCAAAAGAAAGCCGCCTTGCGTAAAAACAAGGCGGCCGCAAATTTGCCAAAATACGCAGTGCTGTCACGCCAAGGCAAAACTATATCGAACATTGTAAATTCAAAAAAAATATAAATACGCTTGAAAGAAAATCCATCTTTTCAAAAGGCTTAATAGAGCTTGAAAAGGGTCGGTATGACGCCCGCTTCCCTCAAACCTTCGGCAAGCTCAAAAAACCCGATAATCCAAACAAACCAAACGGCGTCCAAAAAACTTTTTGTAAACTTTTTGGGCATTACTTCCATAAAATCAGGCTGACTTGGCTTTCGGAAAAAATTGGGAATAAAGCGCGGCGTTGTTTGACAATAATCGTCAAATTCCCTGCCGAAAAGCTCTTTTAAGCGCGCTTCTTCGCCCTTGACCGTCGAGGGATAATACAAGATGAAAGCAACGGCGGCAAGCATCGGAATTGAAAATGTCTCCGTGCCAAAACAAGTGCCAACCGCACCCACAAAACTGAAAAAGTAGAGCGGATTTCTGCACAAGCCGTAAGGTCCCTCGGTGATTAGCTTTCTGTCTTTGTATCCTGCAATATAAAGCGAGCACCAAATTCTGCCGAATGCGCCGATTGTAGCCATCACACATGCAAAGAGCATAAGCGATTCTTCAAGTATCGGATTTAATTCCCACTTTGTCTCGCAAAAGAGTACTGCAAATATAATAAAAATGCCTACGACTTTGGAAATTGTCGTCCTTATTTTTTCATTCAAAGTTTTTTTTCATTAGATTTCATTTTGTTATGAAATCATAATGAAACGATTTTGTTTTTATTTTATTAACGAATTGTTAGTTTTTTTGTTAATTCTTACAATGAACTTAACAAAAGGCTACATATAATCAAGACCGAAAAACCGCAATAAATTCCCACACATAAAGTTCTTGTCTTTTTCTCTTTAACCAATCTCTTTCCAAAAAAACGGAATCACATAACAAAATGTAAGCATTATAACGAGAATTTCGATGTCACCTTGAGACATTCCAAAAGGTATTTCTTCGCCACGTAAAATCGAAAATAAAATAGAGGACACAATAAAAATAGGGAAAAAACAGTATAAAATTTTTTCGAGGCTGAAAAAATTTAAATATTTAGTTAATTTTCTCTCGGACTCATCTTTCGATATTTTTCCGACACACAAAAGAGCTTCGAAAATCATCCAAAATATAAAATCAAGAAGATACTTAAA